>NZ_JBSGZJ010000127.1:0-16556 GCF_053610925.1 Streptomyces sp. NPDC054847
CTTCGGTGCCGGTGAAGGGCGGGTGCCCCTCCGGTCAGAACTTGTTGCGCGGGGTGATGCCCAGCGACATGCCCGACAGACCGCGCTGACGGCCCCCGAGCTTGCCCGCGATCGCCCGCAGCGCCGAACCCGCGGGGGAGTCCGGGTCCGTGATGACGACAGGCTTGCCCTCGTCGCCGCCCTCGCGGAGCCGTACGTCGATCGGGATCGAGCCCAGCACCGGCACCGTCGTGCCGGTCGTCTTCGTCAGGCCCTCGGCGACCCGCTGGCCGCCGCCGCTGCCGAAGACGTCGACCATCTCGTCGCAGTGCGGGCACGGCAGGCCAGACATGTTCTCGACGACACCCACGATCTTCTGGTGGGTCTGCACCGCGATGGAGCCGGCCCGTTCGGCCACCTCGGCGGCGGCCTGCTGCGGGGTGGTGACGACGAGGATCTCCGCGTTCGGGACGAGCTGCGCGACGGAGATCGCGATGTCGCCCGTGCCAGGCGGGAGGTCGAGCAGCAGGACGTCCAGGTCGCCCCAGTACACGTCGGCGAGGAACTGCTGCAGCGCCCGGTGGAGCATGGGGCCGCGCCACACCACCGGCGCGTTGCCGGGCGTGAACATGCCGATGGAGATGACCTTCACGCCGTTCGCGGACGGCGGCATGATCATGTTCTCGACCTGGGTCGGACGTCCGTCCGCACCCAGCATGCGCGGCACGCTGTGACCGTAGATGTCCGCGTCGACGACGCCGACCTTCAGACCGTCCGCCGCCATGGCCGCCGCCAGGTTCACGGTCACGGAGGACTTGCCGACGCCGCCCTTTCCGGACGCCACCGCGTACACACGCGTCAGCGAACCGGGCTTGGCGAACGGCACCTCGCGCTCGGCGGTGGTGCCCCGCAGCGATGCCGCGAGGTCCTTGCGCTGCTCGTCGCTCATCACGTCCAGCGTGACCTCGACCCGCGAGACGCCGTCGACGCGGGCGACCGCCTCGGTCACGTTCTTGGTGATCGTCTCGCGCATCGGGCAGCCCGAGACGGTGAGGTACACCGTGACGGCGACCGTGCCGTCGTCCCCGATGTCGACCGACTTCACCATGCCCAGGTCGGTGATCGGTCGGTTGATCTCGGGGTCGTTCACCGTCGCCAGTGCCTCAAGCACCGCGTCTTCCGTAGCCATACGGAGATGGTACGGCTCCGGCCACCGCCTGCGGAAAGGACGTCAGCGGTCGTCTTCGTCACTACCGCGCGTGCGCTCGTGCGGGGACGGGACCCGCTGCTCGTCCATCGCCCGCACCAGATCCTCCAGTTCCGAGCGGATCCAGTCCCGCGTCGGCACCTCGCCGAGGCCCATCCGCAGCGCCGCGACCTCACGGGTCAGATACTCCGTGTCCGCGATCGAGCGCTCGTTCTGCTTGCGGTCCTGCTCCAGGTTGACCCGGTCGCGGTCGTCCTGCCGGTTCTGCGCCAGCAGGATCAGCGGCGCCGCGTACGACGCCTGGAGGGAGAGCACGAGGGTCAGGAAGATGAACGGGTACTCGTCGAAGCGCATCGGGGCCGGGGCGCTGACGTTCCACACCACCCAGGCGATGATCGTCAGGGTCATCCAGACGAGGAACCGGCCCGTACCGAGGAACCGTGCGATCTTCTCGGAGAGACGGCCGAAGGCCTCCGGGTCGTAGTCGGGCAGCAGGCTGCGGCGCGGTGCCCGCGGCAGGTCCAGCCGCACCCGCGTCCGCGAGGCGGCGCTCGCGCCCGCCGGCATGCGCCCCGGCTGCTCGAACCGGTCGGGCGGACCCGTCTCGCCGCTACCCATGGGCGGATTCCTCGAACTCGGTCTCGCGCCAGTCGTCGGGCAGCAGGTGGTCCAGCACGTCGTCGACGGTCACGGCGCCCAGCAGCGACCCGCCCTCGTCGACGACCGGCGCCGCCACCATGTTGTAGGCGGCGAGGTGCTGGGTGACGGTCCGCAGCGGGGTGTCCGGAGACAGCGGCGGCAGGTCGCTGTCCACGATCGAACTGACCAGCGCGAACGGCGGGTCCCGCAGCAGCCGCTGGAAGTGCACCGTGCCCAGGTACTTCCCCGTCGGCGTCTCGTCGGGCGGCCGGCACACGTACACCTGCGCGGCGAGCGCGGGGGAGAGGTCCTGCTGGCGCACCCGGGCCAGCGCGTCGGCCACGGTGGCGTCGGGGCGCAGCACGATCGGCTCCGTCGTCATCAGGCCGCCCGCGGTGCGCTCCTCGTACGCCATCAGCCGCCGTACGTCCGCCGCGTCGTCGGGCCGCATCAGGGCCAGCAGCCGTTCCTTGTCCGCCTCCGGCAGCTCGGACAGCAGGTCGGCGGCGTCGTCCGGGTCCATGGCCTCCAGGACGTCGGCCGCCCGCTCCTCCTTGAGCTTGCCGAGGATCTCCACCTGGTCGTCGTCGGGCAGCTCCTCCAGCACGTCGGCGAGCCGGTCGTCGTCGAGCGCCGCGGCCACCTCGGCACGACGCTTGGGCGACAGATGGTGCAGCACGTTGGCCAGGTCGGCCGGACGAAGCTGCTCGAAAGTGGCCAGCAGGTTCTCCGCGCCCTGACCGTGCTCCTCGAGCGAGAAGCCGGTGACGGCGGACCACTCGAGGGTCAGCGTCTCTCCCTTGCGGCGCAGTGCCCCGCCCTTGCCCCGGCGCACGAAGACCTTGTCGATCTCCCAGTCGCGGCGGGCCGGCAGCTGCTGGATCGCCACGTCGAGCACCGTGACCTCCTCGCCGCTCTCCACGAGGCGTACCCGCCGGTCCAGCAGCTCGCCCAGCACCAGCCGCTCGGTGGGACGCTGCTCGAAGCGGCGCACGTTGAGGACACCGGTGGTGATGACCTGGCCGGACTCGATGCCCGTCACCCGCGTCATGGGGAGGAAGATCCGGCGGCGGCTGATCACCTCGACCACCAGGCCCAGCAGCCGTGGCGGGCGGCGGCCGACGCGCAGCATCGCGACCAGGTCGCGTACACGCCCCACCTGGTCACCGTTGGGGTCGAAGACGGGCACGCCGGCGAGGTGCGAGACGAAGACCCGCGGGGCGCCTGCCGCCATGTTCGCCCCTCCTCCACTACCGGCCACTTCTGCCCCGGAATGCTGGTTCCGGACCGTTTCAGGCTAGCCGGTACCGATCCGGGCCGCTCCCGGCCGACGGCCGTACGGCTGCCTGCTCAGCCGTGCACCACGCACAGGTACGCTGCGGTCTGCCATTCCCCACAGATGAGAGGCAGTGCGCTGGTGACTCCCCTCCCTCCGGCCGGCCGAGCACGCCGGGCCGGGCTCTCCGCGGTGCTGTGTGCCGGGCTGACCATCGCCCTCGGTGCGTGCGGTGAGGACCCCGACGCGGGGACGAACGGGATCGGGAAGCTGTCGGCGGAGGAGATCGAGACCAAGGCGCGGACGGCGGCCGACGCCGCGGCCTCGGTGCGTCTCTCGGGCACCCTCGTCAGCAAGGGCGGCACCTACAAGCTGAACATGCGGCTCAAGCACGACGGCGGCACCGGCTCGCTCACTTCCAAGGAGAACGCCTTCGAGCTGCTGAGGATCGGCGACACCCTCTTCCTGAAGGCCGACGCCGGTTTCTGGAGCCACGCGGACGGCGACGAGGAGAAGAAGCCGAGCGAATCGGACCTCGAGGCGGCGAAGAAGCTCGCCGACAAGTACGTGAAGGTCCCCAAGGGCGACCCCTCGTACAAGCAGTTCCGCGGCTTCACCGACATGGACGTGCTGCTCGACGGGCTGCTCGGGATGGAGGGCAAGCTCAGCAAGGGCGACCGGACCCGCGTCGGAGGGGTGCGCACCATCAAGGTCACGGCGGGCGAGGGCGGCCGGGGCGGTGTCCTCGACGTGTCGCTGGAGGGCAAGCCGTATCCGCTGCAGTTCACCCGGGCCGGCGGCGCGGGGGTGCTCACGCTGGGCGACTGGGACAAGGACTTCCCGCTGGCGGAGCCGTCGAAGGACGAGATGGTCGACTACGGCAAGCAGCTCCCGAAGTCCTCCGAGCAGAGCTCCTGACGTCCGAGCAGGCCCCTGATCTGGGCGCCGAGATGGTGAGCTGCGCGCAGGGCTCCTGACTCGCGCTGGGGCGCGTGGCCGCTGCCCGGGGCGCTTCCCTTACCTCCTACGGCCCGGCGGCCGTGTGGGACCCCCACTTCCCGAAACCGGGGCAGGCCCCGTACCGCCCTGCGGGCGGCGTACCGCGCTCCGCGCGGTGCCCTCAAACACCGGGCGGGCTGCACCAGGGCCCATGGCCGCCGCGGCCGGATCAGCCGCGGCGCTTGCGCCGCTTCAGCAGGAGCCTCGGCAGTGCCGCCGGAACAGGCCGGCGGGTCGTCGCGGTGGTCGGCAGCGGCGCGGCCGCCAGCGAGCCGTCGGGCAGGTCGGTGACCACGTCCCGCGGCTCGAGGCGCAGCACCCGGCATTCACGCGCCCAGCGCTCGGTCATCAGCTCCGCGTCCGGCGCGTTCAGCCGCTTGCCCTTGAGCTCGCCGACGGCCGCCTCCCACGCCTCGGAGTGCGGGGCGAGCTCGCTCACCCTGGCCGACCAGGCGACGAGCCGGCCGCCCTTGT
Source organism: Streptomyces sp. NPDC054847 (assembly GCF_053610925.1). Taxonomy (NCBI): domain Bacteria; kingdom Bacillati; phylum Actinomycetota; class Actinomycetes; order Kitasatosporales; family Streptomycetaceae; genus Streptomyces; species Streptomyces sp. NPDC054847. The sequence continues at coordinate 4,575 of NZ_JBSGZJ010000127.1, forward strand.
CCTTGCTGCGTACGGTGACCTCCGCGTCCGCGCCGTCCACGAGACCCGGCAGCGGCTGCTCGCCGGGCCCGTCGCCGACGATGCACGCGGCGCCCTCGTGCCAGACGTGCCACAGGGCACGCGCGGGGCCGTCGCCACGCACCCAGATGAGGCCCGACTTCTTCGTGGCCTCCTCGACGAGCGCCCGGCCGAGCAGATGCGATGTCATGCGCGCAGCCTATCGACCGGCTCTCGTACTACAGCCAGCCGTTGCGCTTGAGCGTGCGGTGGATGGCGAAACAGACCACCGCGATGCCCGTGAGCACCAGGGGGTAGCCGTACTTCCACTTCAGCTCCGGCATGTGGTCGAAGTTCATGCCGTAGATGCCGCAGACCGCCGTCGGGACGGCGATGATCGCCGCCCAGGATGTGATCTTGCGCATGTCCTCGTTCTGGGCGACGGTCGCCTGGGCCAGGTTGGCCTGGAGGATGGAGTTCAGCAGCTCGTCGAAGCCGATGACCTCCTCCTGCACCCGTGCGAGGTGGTCGGCGACGTCGCGGAAGTACTTCTGGATGTCGGGGTCCACGAGCCGCATGGGCCGCTCGCTCAGCAGCTGCATCGGACGCAGCAGCGGGGAGACCGCCCGCTTGAACTCCAGCACCTCGCGCTTGAGCTGATAGATCCGCCCCGCGTCGCCGCCGCGCGGGCTGCCCTTGGCCGGCGCGGAGAAGACGTCGATCTCCACCTCGTCGATGTCGTCCTGCACGGCCTCCGCGACCGCGATGTAGCCGTCCACCACATGGTCGGCGATGGCGTGCAGCACCGCGGAGGGACCCTTGGAAAGAAGCTCGGCGTCCTTCTGGAGGCCGTGCCGCAGTGCGCGCAGCGAGCCCTTGCCGCCGTGCCGCACCGTGATGACGAAGTCCCGGCCGGTGAAGCACATCACCTCGCCGGTCTCCACGACCTCGCTGGTGGCGGTGAGCTCCGCGTGCTCGACGTAGTGGATCGTCTTGAAGACGGTGAACAGGGTGTCGTCGTACCGCTCCAGCTTGGGCCGCTGGTGGGCGTGGACCGCGTCCTCGACGGCGAGCGGGTGGAGCCCGAACTCCGCGGCGATACCGGCGAATTCGGCCTCAGTCGGCTCGTGCAGCCCGATCCAGGCGAAGCCGCCGCCCTCCCGCACCCGCAGCATCGCCTCGTGGGGCGTCAGGCACGCGGTGCTCTCGAGGCGCCGGCCGTCACGGTAGACGGCGCAGTCGACGACCGCGCTGGAGGCGGAGGGGTCACGGGTGGTGTCGTAGCCGCTGTACGGGGTGCTGCTCTTTCGCAGCGAGGGGCGGACCGCTGCGCGCAGGTCACGGATCATCGACATGGCTGGCTCCTTCACGGAGAGGCCGTCGGCGGTGGCGTGGCACAGCCCGGAATGGGGACGTGAGTCGTACGTCCGCAAAGCGGGCGGCACCGCGGGAGCGCGGTGACGGCGTTCGCTACAGACAGGCAAAAACGAAGTGCTCGCGCTCTTCCGTCGTGCGAAAAGCCGTGGGGCCCCGTGCGGGAAAGGCCTCAGTACACCGGATTCCGGTTCGTCGGGTCAGGACCGGCGAAGGGAACGGTGCCGTGCGGAAGAGCTGCTGGTACTGCACGATCGACTTCGATCCACCGCAGCCTCACCTCCTCCGGCCGGTCCCCCGTGAGGGACGATGTGTCGTCAGGACTTGAAGGCAACACTTCTGTGTCCGTCCCGACCAGCGGCCAAGCCTATCAGCCGACTACGGGTCAATCCCTGTGTTTGCCCGGTCCTTACGCGTTTTATGCTCGCGACATGGAAGACGTTCTTGCTCTTGTCGAAGCCCGGCTGCGCAGCGCCCTCGGGGAACCGGACGCCCGTGCCGCGGTGACCTTCCTGGGCACCGACCGCATCGAGGTGCTCCGCTTCCGGGACCGTGACGGCGACAAGGACATCGTGCGTTACGCCACTCTCGGCATGTCCGCCCACCCGATGACCGACCCCACCGCGGCCCTCGCCGATCCGGTGAAGGGCCCGCGCGCGGAGCTGGTGCTGACCGTGCGGGCCGGGCTCGCCGACACCGACAAGGTGCTGCGGCCGCTCGCGGTCCTGGCCGCGTCCCCGCAGGTGGAGGGCGTGGTCGTGGCGCCGGGCGCGTCGCTCGACGTAGGGGACGCCCTGTGGCCCTCCGCGCCGTTCAGCTCCGTGCTCGTCGCGGAGCCCGGCGGGCTGGTGGAGGACCTGGAGCTGGGCGACCCGATGGACCCGGTGCGCTTTCTGCCCCTGCTGCCCATGACGTCGAACGAGGCGGCATGGAAGAGGGTGCACGGCGCGGCGGAACTCCAGGAACGCTGGCTGACGCACGGGACGGACCTGCGCGATCCGCTGCGCCGGTCCGTGACGCTGGACTGAACCACGCGCCGGTTCAAGGAGGTTGGCCGGGACGCGGTGTATGACGCGGTTTCAGCCCAGGCCCCAGGGTGCGGCCGAGTCTTGTCAGTCCTCACCGGGGCGGCCGCGTCTCCCGGAGCGGGCCGTTGATCCGATCGGGTGACTTCCTCCCGTTCGGACCGTACGGCGCCGGGCAAGACGTCACATGACCTGATAAGTGATCCGTACATTTATTTTCACCGGGCCGGAGGCGCGCTCCGGACGGGTGATCGTCCTTGACGCGGCGTCCACCGGAGAGGACCGTTGACCCTTATGAGGGGCGAACCCAGTTGCCCGAAGTGCGGTGGCCGGGTGAGGGCGCCCGGTCTCTTTGCCGACTCCTGGCAGTGCGATGTGCACGGTGCCGTGCACCCGCTGCAGCCGGTGATCCCGCCCAGTGTCGAGGCCCTCGGTGTCGTCGTGCACCGCGCGCAGGTCCCCGTGTGGATGCCCTGGCCCCTTCCGGTCGGCTGGCTCTACACCGGCGTCGCCTATGCGGGTGACGACCGCAGCGGCGGCCGGGCGACGGCTGTCGCGTGTTCCGGACCGGGGCCGCTCGGCGGCATCGGGGAGCTGCTGCTGATCGCCGAGGAGCTGGGCGTCGGCCTCGGATCCCGTTACGCCGGTATCGACGGTCCGGACCCCGGGCCGCACATGGAAGTGGACAAGCCGTCGCAGGCCAAGGTGCTCGCGGCCGGCCGGCCCACCCCGCTGTGGCATGTCAAGGGCGTCCCCGACGACCGAGCGGTGTTCGCCGGCGAAGCGCGGGGCCTGTGGTTGTGGGCCGTGGTCTGGCCGGAGCAGTCCGGGCTGCTGATGTACGACGAGCTGGTGCTCACGGACCTGCGGGACGCGGGCGCCGAGGTCGAACTGCTGCCGTGCGGGGCCCTGTCGCCGCGACTCCTCTCGTAGCGGGCCGTTCCCTCCGGGCCGCCGAGGGCGGTCGGGGGCGGCGGAGGTGCGCTCCGAGGGCGGCCGGGGCGTGCTGGTGCGGCAGTTATCCTGAGGTGTCCCCTGTCCGCCCCGAGCCCCGGAGTCACGCGTCGTGCGCATCGACCTGCACACCCACTCCACGGCCTCGGACGGCACGGACACCCCGGCCGAGCTGGTGCGTAACGCGGCGGCCGCCGGTCTGGACGTCGTCGCGCTCACCGACCACGACACCACTCGCGGCCACGCGGAGGCCGCCGCGGCCGTCCCTGCGGGAGTGACTCTCGTCACCGGGGCCGAACTCTCCTGCCGCCTCGACGGCATCGGCGTCCACATGCTGGCGTACCTCTTCGACCCCGAGGAGCCCGACCTGCTGCGCGAGCGGGAGCTCGTGCGCGACGACCGGGTGCCGCGCGCCCGGGCGATGGTCGGCAAGCTCCGGGACCTCGGTGTGCCCGTCGAATGGGAACAGGTCGCCCGTATCGCCGGGGACGGCTCCGTCGGCCGGCCCCACGTGGCTGAGGCCCTCGTCGAGCTGGGCGTCGTGCCCTCCGTCTCCGACGCCTTCACGCCCCTGTGGCTGGCCGACGGCGGCCGGGCGTACGTGGAGAAGCACGAGCTCGTTCCCTTCACGGCGGTCCGCCTGGTCAAGGCCGCCGGCGGCGTGACCGTCCTCGCCCACCCGCTCGCCGTGAAGCGCGGCCGGGTGGTGCCGGAGGCCGCGATCGCGGAGCTCGCCGCGTGCGGCCTCGACGGCATCGAGGTCGACCACATGGACCACGACCAGGAGACGCGCGCCCGGCTGCGCGGCCTCGCCCGGGACCTCGGTCTGCTGACGACCGGCTCCAGCGACTACCACGGCAGCCGCAAGACCTGCCGGCTCGGCGAATACACCACCGATCCCGAGATCTACGGCGAGATCACCCGCCGTGCCACGGGGGCGTTCCCGGTGCCGGGCACGGGCGGAGCCGTTTCCTAGGGCGTTCCCGCGCCTGGCGTCCTGACGTCCTCGATCACGCGGGACGCGCCCTCACCCACGCTTGCCCACCTCGTACGACCCTCTCCCGCAAGGCCCTCACTGTGTTCGACGCTGCCGTTTTCGGCTCCCTGTTCCTGACCCTCTTCGTCATCATGGATCCCCCCGGGATCACGCCCATATTTCTCGCCCTCACCTCCGGGCGCGCCACCAAGGTGCAGCGCCGGATGGCGTGGCAGGCCGTGGCCGTCGCCTTCGGTGTCATCACCGTCTTCGGCATACTCGGCCAGCAGATCCTCGACTATCTGCATGTCTCCGTCCCCGCGCTGATGATCGCCGGCGGACTGTTGCTGCTGCTGATAGCCCTGGACCTGCTCACCGGCAAGACCGACGAGCCCAAGCAGACCAAGGACGTCAACGTGGCGCTGGTGCCGCTGGGCATGCCGCTGCTGGCGGGGCCCGGCGCGATCGTCTCCGTGATCCTCGCCGTGCAGCACGCGGACGGGGCGGGCGAGCAGGTCTCCGTGTGGGCGGCGATCGTCGCCATGCATGTCGTGCTCTGGCTGACCATGCGCTACTCGCTGGTGATCATCCGCCTGATCAAGGACGGCGGCGTGGTCCTGGTGACCCGGCTCGCCGGGATGATGCTCTCCGCGATAGCCGTGCAGCAGATCATCAACGGCGTGACCCAGGTCGTCCAGGGCGCCTGACCGGCGCCGGGACGCAGCACGCCCCCGTACGGTTCGTCCGTACGGGGGCGTCGTGCGTCGTCGAGCTGGTCAGGCGTTATGAAGCAACGTCGGTGTCGGCGGGCCGGATGTAGATGCGCTGGCCGGTGTAGGCGGCCTGCTGCACGATCCGATTGACGGAGGCGGCGTCCACGACCGTACTGTCGACAGCCGTGCCGTCGATGTCGTCCAGTCGCATGATCTCGAAGCGCAAGCGCTTCTCCCTTCGTCTGATCCTCCTGCAGGAGAACTGAGTGGCTGACAGACGGAAGCCTCCGTCTGTGTATATGGGTGTCAACGGGATGCATCCTGCAAACATTCCCTACGCTAAGGAAATTTTTCGGATGCCTAACTACTGGCGGGTAGCGCTCCGGGCACGGACAATGAGCCCCGTATGAACGACGCAGAGATCAACCAGATCGCCGGCCGCCTGGAGCGCACCAATGAGCTCCTGCAGCGGATGCTCGCCGAGGTCGCGAAGACTCCCTCCACCCATGCCATCTTCGTCGACGCCGGTTACGTCTATGCTGCGGCCGGGTTGCTTGTGGCGGGCACGGAGGACCGGCGCTCCTTCGACCTCGACGCGGAAGGTCTGATCGAAGCCTTCATCGACAAGGCGCGCACGATCTTCGCCGACAGTCGGCTGCTGCGGGTCTACTGGTACGACGGCGCCCGGCGCCGCATCCACACCTCCGAGCAGCAGGCGATCGCGGAGCTGCCCGACGTCAAGGTGCGCCTCGGCAACCTCAACGCCAACAACCAGCAGAAGGGCGTCGACTCCCTCATCCGCACCGACCTGGAGTCCCTGGCCCGGCACCGCGCCATCAGCGACGCGGCGCTCGTCGGCGGCGACGAGGACCTGGTCTCCGCGGTCGAGGCGGCCCAGGGGTACGGCGCACGGGTCCACCTGTGGGGCATCGAGGCGGGGGAGGGCCGCAACCAGGCGGAGCCGCTGCTGTGGGAGGTCGACAGCCAGCGCACCTTCGACCTCGACTTCTGCCGTCCCTACATCACCCGCAGGCCCGTGACGACCTACGAGAACGAGGGCTCACCGCCGCCCTCGCGTGACGAAGTGCGTTTCGTGGGCGCGCAGATCGCCGCGACCTGGCTGGGCGAGCGCGGTCGCGCCGAGCTGGCCGAACTGCTTCCCGGCCACCCCTACCTGCCCGGGTCCGTCGACCAGGACCTGCTCATCGAGGCGGAACGGCGGCTCCAGCGCTCGCTGCGCGGGCACGCGCTGCTCCGGCGTGCGCTGCGTGACGGCTTCTGGCAGCACCTCCAGTCCCAGTACTGACTGCTCCTGGGGGAGCCGTACGATCCGGCCCCGGCTCCGGCGGCCTCAGTGCTGAGCCCAGAACCGGACGAGCGCGGCGGCGGTCTCCGCAGGGCGGTCGGTGTTCGGGGAGTGTTCCGCACCGGAGACCACCGTCCGGTGCGCCCCCAGCTGTTCCGCCATCGCGTCGAGCAGCGGCACCGGCCAGGTGTCGTCGCGTTCGCCCGACAGCACATGCGTGTGCGGCGGCCGTACGGCGGCGAGTTCGGCGACCCTGTCCGGTTCGTTCATCAACTGCCGTCCCGTGGCGAGGAGTTGGGCCGGATTGTGCAGCAGCCATCGGCGCCGCAGGTCCTCACGGTCCTCCGTGGCTTCCTCCGCCGCGTCCTCCGGCGCGTCGAAGGCGAGGATCGCCTCCCACACCTGGTCCATCGGCATCACCGCGAGCGCGTCGCTCAGCAGCTTCACCCGCTGCTGCTGGGCCGGACTGATCTGCGCCGGCCCGGACGCCATCAGTGTCAGCGTCACGAACGGTGAAGCGTCCATGAGGACGGCGGCGCGGGCGATCTGGCCGCCGAGCGAGTGCCCCACGAGGTGCAGCGGACCGCCCACCGCCGCCGCCTGGGCCAGTACGTCCCGCGCCAACTCGTCCTGGGCGTAGGCGGCTTGATCGGCAGGGCCGGCCGTCTCGTACTGGCCGCGGCCGTCGACCGCGACGGCGCGATAGCCCGCCGCGGTCAGGGGCTCGAGCAGCGCGATGAAGTCCTCCTTGCTGCCGGTGTACCCGGGCAGCAGCAGCGCGGTGCCGCGCACGTCCCCCGATGGCCGCGCGTCGAGCACGGCGAACTCGCCGCGCGAGGTGGGGAGCGCGCGGGAACGTGCGCAGGCGGGCGGAACGAAGGTGGGCGGCCGGCTCATGCGGACGAGGCTAACGCGGGGAAGGCCGTACGGGGGCGGGCGGCGCCGATGCGCCGGGCGTGTTGCCCTGTCCCGCCCCCTGCCGACCCCCGCTTCGAACGCCGCGGGAGGGAAGTCACGAGGCAACTCCGGCCCGGCCGGTCCCGTGGCCGCCGGATCGTGGGGCGATGCCGACGGCGGTGCGGGCTCCGGGCGGAGCCCGGTCTCTCGAAGGAGATACACAACGGCCCGGCCCCTTCCCGGGGCCGGGCCGTCATGAGGTGCGTGGGCGTCAGCTCTCCGGCTGCGCCACCGCCTTGCGCGTACGCGTCCGACGCGGCTTCGCCTCCGGCTCCACGCCGGTCTCGGCGCTCACCGTGGTCTCGGCCGCGACCGCAGCCTTGGGCTCCGCGGCCTTGCGGGCGCGGGTCCGACGGGGCTTGGCCTCGGTGTCGGCCTCGGCGGTCACTGCCGCCTCGGCGGTGTCGACGGCCTTGGCCGCACGCGTCCGCCGGGGCTTCGTTTCGGTGTCGGTCTTGACGGCCTCGGCCGTGTCGACGGTCTTGCGGGCGCGGGTCCGGCGCGGCTTCGTCTCGGTGTCGGCCTCGGCGGTCACTGCCGCCTCGGCGGTGTCGACGGCCTTGGCCGCACGCGTCCGCCGGGGCTTCGCCTCGGTCTCGGTGGCTTCGGCGGTGTCGACCGCCTTGGCCGCACGCGTCCGGGTCCGGCGAGGCTTGGTCTCGACGACCGCCTCCGCCTCCACCGTCGCGGTGCCGGCCTCGACGGTGTCGACAGCGTCGACGGCCTTCGCGGCACGGGTGCGGCGACGGGGCTTCGCCTCGGGCTCGGACTCGGCCGCGGACTCCGCGACCGCCTCGGCCTCGGCGACGACGGTCTGCGCGGCGCCGCGCGTACGGCGGCGGCGCGGCTTGGACTCCGCCTCCGCCTCGGTCTCGGCCACGGGAGCGGTCTGCTCGACCGTCTCGACGACGGCCGTCGCCTCGGCGGACGCCTGCGCGCCCACCCGGGTGCGACGGCGGCGGCGCGGCGTGCGCGGCTCGACGGCCCCTTCGCCGGTGGCCTGCTCGGGAACGACTGCCTCGGCCACGGCCGTCCCGGTGGCCGTCGTCTCCCCGCCGCGGGTGCGGCGACGCTGACGGGGCGTGCGGGTACGGGCCGGGCGCTCCTCGCGGGCCGCCGGGGCCGGCGCGGTCCGGCGGCCGCGGCCACCGGTCTCGCCGAGGTCCTCGACCTCCTCCGCGGACAGACCGGCGCGCGTGCGCTCGGCGCGCGGCAGGACGCCCTTGGTGCCGGCCGGGATGTTCAGCTCCTCGAACAGGTGCGGCGACGTGGAGTACGTCTCCGGCGGGTCCGGGAAGCCCAGGTCCAGTGTCTTGTTGATGAGCTGCCAGCGCGGGATGTCGTCCCAGTCGACCAGCGTCACGGCGGTGCCCGACGCTCCCGCGCGGCCCGTGCGGCCGATGCGGTGGAGGTAGGTCTTCTCGTCCTCGGGCGACTGGTAGTTGATGACGTGCGTGACACCCTCGACGTCGATGCCTCGCGCGGCGACGTCGGTGCACACGAGTACGTCCACCTTGCCGTTGCGGAACGCGCGCAGCGCCTGCTCACGGGCGCCCTGGCCCAGGTCGCCGTGCACGGCTCCGGAGGCGAAACCGCGGCGTGCGAGCTGGTCGGCGATGTCCGCCGCGGTGCGCTTCGTACGGCAGAAGATCATCGCGAGTCCGCGGCCTTCGGCCTGCAGGATGCGCGAGACCATCTCGGGCTTGTCCATGGAGTGAGCGCGGTAGACGCGCTGCGTGGTGTTGCGCACGGTCGCGCCCTCGTCGTCGGGCGAGGTGGCGCTGATGTGCGTGGGCTGCGACATGTAGCGGCGGGCGAGACCGATGACGGCGCCCGGCATGGTCGCGGAGAACAGCATGGTCTGCCGCTTGGCGGGCAGCTGCTGGATGATCTTCTCGACGTCCGGCAGGAAGCCCAGGTCGAGCATCTCGTCGGCCTCGTCGAGGACCAGGGCGCGCACGTGCGAGAGGTCGAGCTTCCTCTGGCCCGCCAGGTCCAGCAGACGCCCGGGCGTGCCGACGATCACGTCGACGCCCTTCTTGAGCGCCTCGACCTGGGGCTCGTACGCCCGGCCGCCGTAGATGGCGAGCACACGGACGTTACGGACCTTGCCGGCGGTCAGCAGGTCGTTGGTGACCTGGGTGCACAGCTCGCGGGTGGGGACGACGACCAGGGCCTGGGGGGCGTCGGTCAGCTGCTCGGGCTGCGCCCGGCCGGCCTCGACGTCCGCGGGGACGGTGACGCGTTCCAGCAGCGGCAGGCCGAATCCGAGGGTCTTGCCGGTGCCGGTCTTGGCCTGGCCGATGACGTCGGAGCCGGAGAGCGCGACGGGGAGCGTCATCTCCTGGATGGGGAAGGGGGAAACGATGCCGACGGCCTCGAGGGCTTCGGCGGTCTCGGGGAGGATCCCGAGATCCCGGAAAGTCTGCGTAGTCAGGGTGTTGCCTCTTCTGTGAGACGCGGCGCGAGGCGAACGCTGGGGGTCGTACCGCACCTGGGTACTGGACCGGCTGTGCATCGGCCGGATGGCGCGGGACCACTGCCGTCGCTCGAGCGCTCGTACCGCTGAGGGGGCCCCTCATCTGCGGTCTTGCGCAACTGTGCGCATGATCCGCGTGGAGGGCGGTCGGGGTCGGAGCCGATCGGGCCACCGACCGGGCATCCTCATTCATCAGACGGCCTACCGAGGGCACAGAAATACTCTGACGCTCAGCAGGCGCATTACCACTGTACCCCGGATTCGCGCATGTGTGTTGGGTGAATTCACGAGAACTGTGTTCCCGGCGTGGCTGACCAGGCCCTTCCCCCGTGCGGCGGGCGGGCTATTGTGCCGTTCATGGAGACGCCTGACAACGCCACTGAATCCACCGGTCACACCGGGATCGCCGCCCTGGACTGGGCTGCGGCGTCCGCGGAACCGCAGTACCGTGCCGCCGTCGTGGACCTGCTCGGGGCACTCGCGTACGGCGAGCTGGCGGCATTCGAGCGGCTCGCGGAGGACGCCAAGCTGGCGCCGTCGCTCGGCGACAAGGCCGAGCTGGCGAAGATGGCCTCCGCCGAGTTCCACCACTTCGAGCGGCTGCGCGACCGCCTCACGGCCATCGACGCGGAGCCGACGGCCGCGATGGAGCCGTTCGCCCAGGCCCTGGACGACTTCCACCGGCTGACCGCGCCGTCCGACTGGCTGGAGGGCCTGGTCAAGGCCTACGTGGGCGACTCGATCGCCAGTGACTTCTACCGCGAGGTGGCCGCCCGCCTGGACAGCGACACCCGCGCCCTGGTGCTCGCCGTGCTCGACGACACCGGCCACGGGAACTTCGCCGTGGAGAAGGTCCGTGCAGCGATCGAGGCGGACCCGCGGGTCGGTGGCCGGCTGGCCCTGTGGGCGCGGCGGCTGATGGGAGAGGCCCTGTCCCAGGCGCAGCGTGTCGTGGCGGAGCGGGACGCGCTGTCCACGATGCTCGTGGGCGGTGTGGCGGACGGCTTCGACCTGGCAGCGGTCGGCGAGATGTTCTCCCGGATCACCAAGGCTCACACCAAGCGGATGGCCGCACTGGGCCTGGCGGCATAGGGAACAGCCTTCACCGGGCGGGGAAAGGCTTCGGGAGAGGGCCTAAGGTGCGCTTCCCGGGGCCCTGAGTCCCGGCGTCGCCGCCGGGATCCGGTCCGTCGCCGGGGCGCCTGCCCGGGGCGTCGCCCGGCCCGCCGTCCGGTTCGTCGCCGGTCTCGTCCTCCGGCCGTCCTTGGGGCGGCCGGACGTCGTGCGGGCTCAGAAAGGGAACGCACGGCGCAGTCTGCGGGTCGACGGGCGGATCAGCAGCGAGAGCAGCACCGCCCCGATCGCCACGGCCCCCAGCAAGGTCGCGAGGCTGTGGCCGGGTCCGAGTGCCACGTGTGTCACGTACGCGCCGAAGAGTGCCCCCGCCGCGCCGGTGGCGAAGACCGCCCTGCGGGAAGGGAGCCGGTCGCCGAGGTGATGGACCGCCGCCCAGGAGAGTGCGAGCCCGAGCAGGACTGAACCGAGCGATTCCAAGAGCACTGCTGATCTCCTCACGGACGCCGGGCGGGGGCTGGACGGTCGTAGCCCGTACTACCCGGCGTGCACGGAACGCAACCCTCCTTCCGGCGGTTCGGAGCAGCCTTGAGCAGCGAAGAGGGCCCGGCGGTCGTCCCGCCGGGCCCGCTTTCGAACATGCTTCACCACGCTCGCCCGGACACAGCCCGTGGCGTGCGCCGCCGTCGCGCTACAGCGCGCCGAACCCCACGCGCCGCGTCGTCGACTCGCCGATGTCGACGTAGGCGAGCCTGTCGACCGGCACCAGGACCCTGCGGCCCTTCTCGTCCGTGAGGCTGAGCAGCTGCGACTTGCCGGCCAGCGCCTCTGCCACGACGCGCTCGACCTCCTCGGCGGACTCCCCGCTCTCCAGAACGAGCTCCCGGGGCGCGTGCTGCACGCCGATCTTGACCTCCACGGCTATGTCCCTCCGAACGGTCAGTGCGTTGCGCGGTCACCGCGCCGTACGCAGCACACATTAGCCCCAAGGCGGCAGCCGTCAGGCGCCGCCCGGAAACGCCAGGAGCGAACAGCCCGGACGCCGGCCCCCCGGCCGGGGGGCCGGTCTCAGTGCTGCTGCGCGGTGCCGTGCCGCGGGGAGCCGGCGCTACCGCGCCAGGCCAGCG
>NZ_JBSGZJ010000128.1:0-16480 GCF_053610925.1 Streptomyces sp. NPDC054847
GCCCAGGACGGGCCGCCGCAGCCGCTGCCTGGCGGCTGTGACGGCCCGTGGATGACCGGCGGGTGAGGTCGGTGGGGTGAGGCCGTGAGGCCGTGTGGGCGGGTGGCCGACGGGACCGGCGCGGTCGGCGGAGGCGTGTGGGACGCGGCCCGCTGCGCGGGGACGCCTCGCGTCCCCACGCAGCGTCAGTGGGTGCGCGCTCCGCGCGCCTCACTCGCCTCCCTGACACGCCACGGCAGCTCCGCCGTGACCGTCGTCGGACCGCCCGGCGGTGAGTCCAGGACGAAGAGGCCGTCCACGGCGCCGAGCCGTTCTGCGAGGCCGGCCATGCCGGTACCGCCGTCGAGCCGGGCCCCGCCCTTGCCGTCGTCCATGACCTGGAGCAACAGGCGGTCCCCGGACCGCCACACGTCCACAGAGGCGCGGGTCGCGCCCGCGTGCTTGCTCACGTTCTGCAGCAGCTCGGAGACGGTGAAGTAGGCGATGCCCTCGATCGCGGCCGCCGGCCGCTCGTCCAGGTTGACGGTGACCGTCACCGGTGCCGTGCACCGGGACGCGACCGAGGAGAGCGCCGCGTCCAGGCCGCGGTCGGTCAGTACGGCGGGGTGGATGCCCCGGGCCAGGTCGCGCAGTTCCTGCAGCGCGAGCTTCACCTCGCCGTGTGCCTCGTCCACCATCGCGGCCGCGGCGTCCGGGTCCTCGAGGAGCTTCTCCTTGGCGAGGCCGAGCCCCATCGCGAGCGCTACCAGCCGGGCCTGGGCGCCGTCGTGGAGGTCACGTTCGATACGGCGCAGGTCCGCCGCGGCCGTGTCCACGACGACTCCGCGGTCCGACTCCAACTCGGCGATGCGCCGTTCCAGTTCGTCGGACGGCGACAGCAGACCCCGCACCATCGCGCGGTCCGCGTTGGACAGCCCGCGCGCGATGAAGGGGAGCACGGGCCACAGGACGAAGAGGCCCACCACCATGATGGTGAAGGTGAGGACGCCCCACGGCAGCCGGATGAACGAGTACAGCACCGAACGCCAGGCCACCGGGTCCTTCAGCCGGGACCACACCGACGCGATCACGCCCTCACCGTGCGCCGGACCGGGCAGTGGGCTCGGCTCGTCGATCCGCACCCCGAGCAGCGCGCGGGCCCGTGCCCGTTCCGCCTTGCCGATGCCGCGGGCCCCCATGAGGCCGAGGGCCAGCAGCGGCATGCCGATCACCGTCACTGAGAGGCCGGCGCCGACGCTGATCGTGACCGTCACATAGACGAACCCGAGGAGCGCGACCGGCAGGTTGGCCAGCAGATGAGCGATCTCCTTCCACGTGTGGCGGTCGAAGGCGAAGCGCGCGGGAGGCGGCCGGTCGTTGTCGGGGGCGGTGATGCTCGCGGTCATGAGGGCAAGCCTGCCGGGCGGGACCCCCGTACGCCATGGGGTACATGGGTGGGGCGAAGTAGGGATAACCCCACCCGGCGGCCGACCGATGCGTGACACGACTGCTTACGCTCTCTTTAGCAGGGCCTAGACTCCCGTGCGTACAGATCGTGCGTAGTGATCGTCGGAGCGGTGACAAGCACAGTCGTAGCGAAGAAACGAAGCGTGCCGAAGCGCGACGTGGCGACGTAGCGACGTAGCGACGTGGCAACGACGACGACAACGCACCGACAAGGCCGACCGGGTCAGGGAGCGAGGGGACGGACGTGCCGGAACCGACCGGAGTCGTGCTCGCGACGGAGTACTTCCGGAGCTACTCCGTCGTAGGGCTGCTCGCGCTGATCGGCGTGCTGTTCGTCGCTGTCGCGTTCACCGCGGGCCGGCTGCTGCGCCCCGTCGTCCCGACGCCGGAGAAGCTGCTGACCTACGAGTGCGGTGTCGACCCGGTGGGCGAGGGCTGGGCGCACACCCAGGTCCGCTACTACGTCTACGCCTTCCTGTACGTGATCTTCGCGGTCGACTCGATCTTCCTCTTCCCGTGGGCGACGGTGTTCGCCGCCCACGGCTACGGCGCGACGACTCTCGTGGAGATGTTCATCTTCCTCGGCTTCCTGGCCGTGGGACTGCTCTACGCATGGAAGAAGGGGGTCCTGACATGGACGTGACCCCGACCTCGAACCAGACCTCGAACCAGACCTCGAACCAGACGTCGAGCCAGGCTGCGAGCCAGGCCCCGACTCCGGTCCCGGCCCCGGAGTTTCTGCCGGAGCCCCGGCGACTGGGAGCCCTCGCCCGCCTCGCCCCGGAACCGATGAAGGTGATCCTCAACTGGGGACGCCGCTACAGCCTGTGGGTCTTCAACTTCGGACTCGCCTGCTGCGCCATCGAGTTCATCGCCGCGTCGATGGCCCGGCACGACTTCATCCGGCTCGGCGTGATCCCCTTCGCGCCGGGCCCGCGCCAGGCGGACCTGATGATCGTCTCCGGCACGGTGACCGACAAGATGGCCCCCGCGGTGAAGCGCCTGTACGAGCAGATGCCCGAGCCGAAGTACGTCATCTCCTTCGGCGCCTGCTCGAACTGCGGCGGCCCGTACTGGGACTCGTACTCCGTGACGAAGGGCGTCGACCAGATCATCCCCGTCGACGTCTATGTGCCCGGCTGCCCGCCACGCCCCGAGGCGCTGCTCCAGGGCATCCTCAAGCTCCAGGAGAAGATCGCCCGCGAGTCGCTCGACGAACGCTACGGACACGGCGGGGAGAAGACCGGCGCCGCCCGTCCCTCCACCACGGCCCTGCGGAGCGGCCTGATCACTCCGCCGCCGGCCGAGTCCGGGACCGGCCCGAGTGCCGGGTCCGGCGCCGAATCCGGACCGGAGGGGGAGCGGTGAACCTGTACGACAGCCTCCCCGACGCCGTCACCGAGATCTTCGGCGAGGAGGCGACAGCCGAGCGGACCTACGAACTGCTCACCGTCGACGTCCCCGTCGGCTCCTGGATCGCTGCCCTGGAGATCGCCCGCGACAAGCTGGGCTGCACCTATTTCGACTGGCTCAGCGCCGTCGACGAGCCGGGCACCGGATTCCGGATCTGCGCGCACGTCGTCTCGCTGGAGGGCCGTACGGTCCGTCGGCTGCTGGTGCGCACGACCGTTCCGCACGGCTCCCCGTCCCTGCCGTCGGCCGTCGAGGTCTACGCCGGCGCGAGCTGGCACGAGCGCGAGACGCACGAGATGTTCGGCGTCGACTTCACCGGCCATCCGCATCAGGTGCCACTGCTGCTGCCGGACGGCTTCGAGGGACATCCGCTGCGCAAGGACTTCGTGCTCGCCGCCCGGGTCGCCAAGGCCTGGCCCGGCGCCAAGGAGCCGGGGGAGTCCGAGCACGGCGGGCCGAAGCGCCGCCAGATGCTGCCGCCGGGCGTCCCGGACCCGAACGAGTGGGGCCCCCTCAAGGGCCAGCTCCCGCCCGCCCCCGCCCGACCCGCCCGCACACCCCGCGCCGGCGCGGCCGCGGCGGCCGCGGGCGAGCGTCCGGCGCGCCGCACCCGCAGCGCCAGCGAGGGGTCTGCCTCGCAGGGCGAGACGCCCGCGGCGGCCCCGCGGCGGTCGCGCAGTGCGAGCGAGGGCTCGGCCTCCCAGGGCGAGACGCCCGCGGCCGCCCCGCGGCGGTCGCGCAGTGCGAGCGAGGGCTCGGCCTCCCAGGCCGGCACCAGGACCACGCCGCCGGCGGGGGAGACCAAGGCACACGAGCCGTCCACGGCACCGGAGGCGTCGGGCGCACCTGGCGCATCGGGCGCTGCGGAGAAGGCCCGGCCCGCCGGTCCGGCCGAAGCCGTGGCGCCGCCGCGCTCCCGGAGCTCCGACGCACCGTGGCACCACGCCCGCCCAGCCTTCGAGGACACGGAGACCGGCACCGAGCCGCCCGCCCGCAAGGACAGGACCCGCGAGCCCGGGACCGAGCCCGGACCTGGACCCGCGCCCGAGGCGCGAGCCGAACGCGATGCGGAATCCGAGCCGGCGGCACCCGAGCCCGCAGCGGCCCCTGGGCCGGCAGCAGGTACCGAGCCCGGGGCGACCGAGCCCGGGGCTGGACCCGCGCCCGAGGCGCGAGCCGAACGCGACGCGGAACCTGGCCCCGGAGCCGAACCTGACTCCGAACCGGACAACCCCACGCCCGCACCCCCGTCCACACCCACGCCCGCGCCCGGATCCGCCGACGGACCCGACGACGACGAGGCGAACCGACCTGCCGGAGGCGACCCCGCGTGAACGACGCACTCGACGTCGCCTTCCGGCTCATCGTCGTCTTCGCCGTGTTCCTCGTCCTTCCCCTCGTCATCGGACAGACCGAGCACAAGGTGATGGCCCACATGCAGGGCCGTCTCGGCCCCATGTACGCCGGTGGGTTCCACGGCTGGGCCCAGCTCGTCGCGGACGGTGTGAAGTTCGCGCAGAAGGAGGACGTGGTGCCGGCGGAGGCCGACCGCCGCGTCTTCCAGCTCGCTCCCGCCGTGGCGCTCCTGCCTTACCTCCTCGTCCTCGTCGCGATTCCGATCGGCCCGAGCGAGGGCGCGGTCGGGATCGTCGTCGACGCCGGCATCTTCTTCGTCCTCGCCGTCATGGGCGTCGGTGTGCTCGGCTCCCTCATGGCCGGCTGGGCCTCGGCCAACAAGTTCTCCCTGCTCGGCGGCCTGCGCACCGCCGCCCAGCTGCTCGCGTACGAGCTGCCGATGCTCCTGACCGCCGCCTCCGTCGCCATGGCGGCCGGGACGGTGTCGCTGGCCGGCATCCTCAACGCCTTCGAGTGGTGGTGGCTGCCCTGGCAGATCGTGGGCGCCATCGTCTTCTTCGTCGCCGGTCTCGCCGAGCTTCAGCGGCCGCCCTTCGACATGCCCGTCGCCGACTCCGAGATCATCTTCGGCGCGTACACCGAGTACACCGGTCTTCGCTTCGCGTTGTTCCTCCTCGCCGAGTACGCGGGCATCGTCGTGCTGTGCGGGCTCACCACCGTCCTCTTCCTGGGCGGCTGGCACGGTCCGTTCGGCGCCGACGGCCTCGGCTGGGTGTGGACCCTGCTCAAGACCGCCGTGCTCGCGTTCATCGTCATCTGGCTGCGGGTGACGTATCCCCGTATGCGTGAGGACCAGTTGCAGAAGCTCGCATGGACGGTCCTCATCCCGCTCGCTCTCGCCCAGATCGCCCTCACCGGCATCGTCAAGGTGGTGATCTAGACGTGTCTCCCATCCCCGGATCCGGCCTCGCCAAGGGCCTGGCCGTCACCCTGCGGACGATGACGAAGAAGACCGTCACCGCCCAGTACCCCGATGTCCAGCCCGAACTCCCGCCCCGCTCGCGCGGCGTCATCGGCCTGTTCGAGGAGAACTGCACGGTCTGCATGCTCTGCGCCCGTGAGTGCCCCGACTGGTGCATCTACATCGACTCCCACAAGGAGACCGTGCCGGCCGCGGTACCCGGTGGCCGTGAGCGCAGCCGTAACGTCCTCGACCGGTTCGCCATCGACTTCTCCCTGTGCATGTACTGCGGTATCTGCATCGAGGTCTGTCCTTTCGACGCGCTGTTCTGGTCGCCCGAGTTCGAGTACGCGGAGACGGACATCCGCGAACTCACCCACGAGCGCGACAAGCTCCGCGAGTGGATGTGGACGGTGCCCGCGCCGCCGGCACTGGACCCGGGCGCCGAGGAACCGAAGGAGATCGGCGCCGCCCGCAAGACGGCGGAGAAGCTCGCCGCCGCGGAGGCGGACGCGGCCACCCCGCCTGGCGCGGCCACCCCGCCTGGCACGGGCGGCGCTCCGTCGGCCGGCGGTGACCGCCCCGCTGACGAAAGCGGCCCGGCATCGGGTCAGGGAGGTCCGGCATGACGTTCGCCGCAGCCGCGACGCACGGTTTCCTTTCCCCCACCGGTGTCGAGATCGCCTTCCTGCTCGTGGGCGTGGTGACGCTCGGCGCGGCCGTCATAACCGTCACGACCCGGCAACTGGTGCACGCCGCCCTCTGGCTGGTCGTGGCGCTCGGCGGCCTCGCCGTCGAGTACCTCCTGCTCACCGCGGAGTTCATCGCCTGGGTGCAAGTCCTGATCTATGTCGGTTCCGTGGTCGTCCTCCTGCTCTTCGGTCTGATGCTCACCAAGGCGCCCATCGGCCGTTCACCGGACGCCGACTCGGGCAACCGGTGGGTCGCCCTGGGCGTGGCCGCCGTCGCCGCCGTGTCCCTCGTGTGGGTCGTGGTCGATGCCTTCCGCACCACCTGGATCGACCTTGAAGGACCGGCCCAGGGCTCCACGAAGGTGTCCGGCGAGATCCTCTTCCGGCACTGGGTGCTGCCGTTCGAGGCGCTGTCCGTACTGCTGCTCGCCGCCCTCATCGGCGCGATCGTCCTGTCCCGCAAGGACGGTGAGGAGCCCGGCCCGGTCCCGGCGTCCCGGACAGCCCCGACCGCCGGCAGAGGCAAGGACACCCCGGCGGGCCGTGCGGACCGACCGGCCCGAGAGGGGAACAGCTGATGCACCTCGCCTATCCAGCCGTGCTCGCGGTGCTCCTCTTCAGCATCGGGCTGTACGGGGTGCTCGCCCGCCGCAACGCGATCCTCGTCCTGATGTCCGTCGAGCTGATGCTCAACGCCGTCAACCTCAACCTCGTCGCCTTCGACGTCTGGCTCCGCGACACCCTGCACGCCGGCCAGGCGCTCACCCTCTTCATCATCGCCATCGCCGCCGCCGAGATCGGCATCGGACTGTCGATCGTGCTGATGGTCTACCGCAACCGCGGCAGCTCCGACGTCGACCGCCTGCGTGACACCGCGGAGACGGCGCACGGGACCGACTCGCCCGGCCCGCACGGCGAGACATCCACCGACCGCGAGGAGAAGGCCGAGGCCACCGCGTGACCACCACGACCCTCGCCGTCCTCGTCCCCCTCCTTCCGTTCCTGGGCGCCGCGGCCGGACTGCTCCTCGGCCGCACCGCGCCCGGCTTCGTCCGTCCGCTCGCCGTCCTGCCGACGCTCGCCGCGGCCGTGCTGGCCGTCGTCGTCGCCGTACGCCAGGACGGCGGCAGGGCGATCGACGCGTCCACGCAGCTCACCCCGACCGGCTCGGTCCCGATCGACCTCGCCGTCCACATCGACGGCTTCGCGGCGCTCGCCGCGATCCTCGTCGGCGTCGTCGCCTCGTGCGTGCAGATCTATTCGACGGGCTACCTCCGCGACGACCCGCGCTACCCGTCGTACGCCGCCCTCGTCTCGCTGTTCACCTCCGCCATGCTGCTCGTCGTCTACTCCGGCGACCTGATGGTGCTGCTGGTCGGCTGGGAGATCATGGGCATCTGCTCGTACTTCCTCGTCGGCCACTACTGGGAGACTCCCGAGGCGCGCGCCGCCTCCCTCAAGGCCTTCCTGGTCACCAAACTCGGCGATGTCCCCTTCCTGATCGGCCTGTTCGCCCTCGCGGCGGACGCGGGCACCTTCCGGATCACCGGGATCCTCGGAGCCGTCGCCGCCGACGCCATCGAGCACCCGACGCTCATCGCGCTGCTCCTCCTCGCCGGTGTCGCCGGCAAGTCGGCGCAGTTCCCGCTCCACACCTGGCTCCCTGACGCGATGGCGGGCCCCACGCCCGTCTCCGCGCTGATCCACGCCGCGACGATGGTCGCCGCCGGTATCTATTTCGTGGCCCGGCTCCTTCCTCTCTTCGCGGCCTCCGCCGCGGCCATGACCGTGCTCGCCGTGATGGCGGCCGTGACGATGGTCGGCTCGGCGCTCGCCGCCCTCGCGCAGGACGACATCAAACGTGTCCTCGCCTACTCGACCATCGGGCAACTCGGCTACATGTCCGGTGCCCTGGCCGTCGGAGACCGTGGCGCCGCCGTCTTCCACCTCCTGTCCCACGGTGCGTTCAAGGCGCTGCTGTTCCTCGCCGCCGGCGTGATCATCCATGCCGCCGGCACCAACTCGCTCGCTGCCATGTCCCGGATGAGCGGCCTCGCCAAGCGCGTCCCCGACGCCTACTGGACGATGACCGTCGCTCTGCTCGCCCTCGCCGCGATCCCTCCCTTCGCCGGCTTCTTCTCCAAGGAAGCCGTCCTCGTGGCCGCCGAGCACACCGCACTCGGCGACTCCGACACAGCGCCCGTCACCGCGGGCTGGTTCGTGCTCGTCGCCGCACTGCTGACCGCGGTCCTGACCGCCGCCTACGCGATCCGGCTGTGGCTGCTGACCTTCCGCGGCCGCGGCGCCGAAGCCCCCGACCACGGCCGGCAGCCGCTGTCGATGACCACCGTGCTGTGGGTCCTCGCCGTCCCCTCGCTCGCCTTCGGACTGACCGCCGGCCGGCTGCCCCGCTGGTTCGACGGCCACGCGCTCACGCCGACGCTCACCACCGCCGTCCTCGGCACGGGCGTCGCCCTCGTCGGCGGCCTGGTCACCTACGGAGCCTGGCGGCACTCCACCGCGATCGCCGCCCGCCTCCCCATCGGCGCCGTCGCCGCCCACCCGGACGCCGAACCGGCCGTCTCGGAGGCCGAGGCCATCGCCACCCACACCCCTGCCTACGGCGACATCGCCGCGGCCCACGACCCGGCCGACCCCGCACGGCTGCTGCTCGGCCCGCTCCACCGCCATGCCGCCGCCGGCTTCCACGTCGACGCGCTCTACTCCGTGCTGTTCGTCCGCCCCGTGCGTGCAGCGGCCCAGTTGGTCCGGTTCCTGGACCGTGAGGTCGTCGACACCTACGTACGCGGATCCGGCACCGGCACCCGCTGGCTCGGCACGGCCGTCCGGCGCGCCCAGACCGGAAACGTCCAGACCTACCTGAGCGCGCTGCTCGCCGGCTCCGTCGTCCTGGCGATCGCCGCCGTCGTCCTTTCCAACGTCAACGCCGGATCGTGAGCCGTGATCGATATCAGCGAGTCCGTGATGCAGTTCCTTCTCGGGTTCATCGTCGTCGCTCCGCTGGTCGGTGCCGCGGCCGCCCTGCTGCCCGCCCCGCCCGGGCTGCGCGGCAGCAGCCCCGACCAGGCGGTCCTGCGCCACGGCGTGACCGTCACCGGCGCGATCCTGCTCGCGGCGGTCGTCCTGGCGCTCGGCTTCGACCACGACCAGCCGTCGAAGATGCAGGCCACGACCGACATCAGCTGGATCGCGGCACTCGACGTGCGGATCCACCTCGGCATCGACGGCATCTCGCTCCCCCTTCTCGTGCTGACGGCTCTGCTGACCTTCCTCTGCGCGCTGTACAGCTACTTCAACATGCCCGTGGGCCCGTCCCCGAAGGCTTTCGTCGCCCTGCTCCTGGTCCTGGAGTCCGGCACCCTGGCGACCTTCGCCGTGCTCGATCTGCTGCTGTTCTTCCTGGCCTTCGAGATGGTCCTCATCCCGATGTACTTCCTCATCGCCCGCTGGGGCGGCGAGGAAAGGCAGCCCGCCGCCTGGAAGTTCATCCTCTACACGCTGCTCGGCTCCGTGGTCATGCTGCTCGGCCTCCTGCTGATCGGGCTGAAGGCCGGCACATTCGACATGGTGGCACTCGCCACTGACAACGGCCGGGGACTGACCACGTCGGTGCAGGTCATCGCCGTTCTGGCGATTGGTCTCGGGCTCGCCGTGAAGACGCCGATGTGGCCCCTGCACACCTGGCTTCCCGACGCCCACACCGCCGCACCGACCGTCGGCTCGGTCCTCCTCGCCGGAGTGCTGCTGAAGATGGGGACGTACGGCTTCGTCCGCATCGTGCTGCCCGTCGCACCTGACGGGATGCGGACCTTCGCCCCGTACCTGGCCGCGTTCGCGGCCGTCGGCATCGTCTACGGTTCCCTGGCCTGCCTGGCACTCGCGCGCAGCGGCTCGGGCGGCGACCTGAAGCGCCTGATCGCGTATTCGTCCGTCGGTCACATGGGCTTCGTGCTGCTCGGCATCGCGACGATGACGCCGACCGGCGTGAACGGCGCACTCTTCGCCAACATCGCCCACGGCCTCATCACCGGCCTGCTGTTCTTCCTGGTCGGAGCGGTCAAGGACCGCTACGGCACCGCCGACCTCGACACACTCGCCGGCGCCACCGGCGCCGCGCTGTACGGTCGCGCGCCGCGCCTCGGCGGCCTGCTCGCCTTCGCCGCCGTCGCCTCCCTCGGGCTGCCCGGACTCGCCGGATTCTGGGGCGAGATGCTCGCGCTGTTCGGAGCGTTCGACCCGGCCGACGGGCTCAGCCGCCCGGCCTTCCTCACCTTCATGTCGATCGGCGCGTTCGGCACCCTGCTCACCGCCGCGTACCTGCTCGTCGTGGTGCGCCGGGTCTGCATGGGCGGCCGGCTGCCCGAAGCCCTGGACGAGCAGCGGCCCGAGCCGGTCGCCGACGTCCGCGCGTACGAGTTCGCGGCCTGGTCCCCGCTCGTGGCCCTGACCGTCATCGCCGGACTGTGGCCCGCGGTCCTCCTCGGCCTCACCGACCCGGCCGTGCAGAAGCTCCTCTCAGGAGGCAAGTCGTGACCGTGGCAGCCGACGGCGCCAACAGCCTCGTCCAGTCCGTCGACTGGGCGGCGATCGCGCCGCCCACGATCACCGCGGCCGTCGCGCTGGTGATCCTCGTCGCCGACCTGTTCGTCGCCGACCGGCGCAAGCCTCTCCTGGGTGCTGTGGCGATCGCCGGTCTCGTCGTGTCGATGGCCGCGCTCCTGCCGCTGCGCAAGGGCGACCGCTCGACCTTCTGCCTGACCGACAACCCGGACGTCTGCAGCTACACCGCCGACCAGTTCACGCTGGTGATCCAGTTCCTCGTGCTCGGCGGGGCGCTGCTGACGGCGCTGCTCTCCCTCACGGACACCCGCGAGAAGCTGCCGCCCGGCGAGTTCTGGTTCCTGCTGCTCTCGTCCGCCGCCGGCGCGGCGCTGCTGCCCGCCTCGCGCGACCTCGCGACGCTCGTGGTCGCCCTCGAGGTGGCCTCACTGCCGGCCTTCGCGCTGGTGGGCCTCAGGCGCGGCGACCGGCTCTCCAGCGAAGCCGCCCTGAAGTTCTTCCTCTCCTCCGTCACCGCGACCGCCGTGACCCTCCTCGGCGTCAGCTTCGTGTACGCCGCCACAGGGACGCTGCACCTCACGCAGGTGGCTGCCGGGCTGGAGGACGTCCCCGGCCAACTGGACACGCTCGCCAAGGCCGGCGTCGCACTGACCCTCGTCGGCTTCGCCTTCAAGACGGCCGCCGTTCCCTTCCACTTCTGGGTGCCAGACACCTATGTCGGGGCGCCGCTGCCGATCGCCGGCTACCTCTCCGTCATCGGCAAGGCCGTCGGATTCACCGGGCTCATCCTGGTCACCGTGATCGCGTTCCCCGGGTACGCGGACATCTGGGGCCCGGCGATGGCGGTTCTCGCCGCCCTGACCATGACCGCCGGCAACGTCGCGGCACTGCGCCAGTCCGCGTCACGCACCTGGAGCGCGGTGCGACTGCTGGCCTGGTCCTCCGTGGCACAGGCCGGATATCTGCTCGTGCCGATCGCCGCCGCCGCGTACTCCAGCGACGACCAGATCGGCGCGACCGTCGCCTACGCGCTGATGTACGCCGTGGTGAACCTGGGCGCGTTCGCGGTGGCGGCCGTCGTCGCCCGCACGCGGCCGCTCAACCGGATCTCCGACTACCGCGGCCTGTACCACCGCCGGCCGCTCGTCGCGCTGGCCATGGGTTTCTTCCTGCTCTGCCTCGCGGGACTGCCGCCGGGCATCGTCGGCCTTTTCGCCAAGGTGACCGTGTTCTCCGCGGCCGTCGACGCGGGCCTCGGCTGGCTGGCCGTCGTCATGGGCGTCAACGTCGTGATCGCCCTCTTCTACTACCTCCAGTGGACGGCCGTCCTCTTCCGGGCCCCCGAGGCGGCGGAGGCGGACGAGGCGGCAGGGACGGCGGGGGAGGCCGCCCGGAAGGTGATTCCCGCTCCGGTCACTGTCGCCGTGGCCCTCACCGCGGCCGTGGGCGTCGTCCTGTCCGGCTACCCGCAGCTGGTCCTGCGGTACGCCGCGGAGAGCCTGTTCTAGCCGCGGCGGTCCCTATCCGGATCCCTCCCGGGCCGGCCCGCTTTGCGGGCTCACCCGTTCGGCCGTGACGCGGGCCCGGGAGCGCAAGGGAACCAGTGCCCCTCGCCTGGCGTTGACCAGTACAGAAGGGTCCACTGGAGAGTGGAGCACCACGCAAAGGGTTCCCCTGCCGCACCATCTGGAGGGCGTACCGTGCACCGCCGGCACAACGGGCTCAAAACCGCCGTACTCCTCGGGGGACTGTCCGCACTGATCCTCGTCATCGGCAGCTTCTTCGGCCGGACGGGGCTTTTCGTCGCCCTCGTCGTGGCGCTCGGCACCAATGCCTACGCGTACTGGAACAGCGACAAGCTGGCCCTCCGCGCCATGCGCGCACGCCCGGTGAGCGAATTCGAGGCGCCCGCCCTGTACCGCATGGTCCGCGAACTCTCCACCGCCGCCCGCCAGCCCATGCCGCGGCTCTACATCTCGCCGACCCAGGCCCCCAACGCGTTCGCCACCGGCCGCAACCCCCGCAATGCGGCGGTGTGCTGCACCGAAGGGATTCTGCGCATCCTCGACGAGCGTGAGCTGCGGGGAGTCATCGGCCACGAACTCAGCCACGTCTACAACCGCGACATCCTCATCTCCTCGGTGGCCGGGGCCCTCGCCTCCGTGGTGATGTTCCTGGTGAACTTCGCCTGGCTGATCCCCATCGGCCGGTCCGACGACGACGAAGGCCCCGGCCTGGTCGGCATGCTGCTGATCATGCTGCTCGGCCCGCTGGCGGCGTCCGTGATCCAGCTCGCCGTGAGCCGCTCCCGGGAGTTCGAGGCGGACGCGTCGGGCTCCCAGCTCACCGGTGACCCACTGGCTCTGGCCAGCGCCCTGCGCAAGCTGGACGCCGGCACGAAACAGCTCCCGCTGCCGCCTGAGCCGCGGCTCGAGACCGCCAGCCACATGATGATCGCCAACCCCTTCGGACCGGGCCGCGGCCTCACCAAGATGTTCTCGACCCACCCGCCGATGGCGGAACGAATCGCCCGACTCGAGCAGATGGCAGGTCCTCGCCGATGAAGACAATCCTGAACGTCATATGGCTGTTCCTGAGCGGCTTCTGGCTGTTCCTCGGGTATCTGGTGGCGGGGCTGATCCTCTGCATCACCGTCATCGGCATCCCGTTCGGGCTGGCGTCGTTCCGTATCGGGGTCTACGCCCTCTGGCCCTTCGGCTACACGACGGCGGATCGCCGCGACTCCGGCGCACCGTCCCTGGTCGGCAACGTCCTGTGGCTGGTCCTGGCCGGCTGGTGGCTGGCACTGGGCCACATCGTCACGGGCCTCGCTCTCTGCTTGACGATCATCGGCATCCCGTTCGGCATCGCCAACTTCAAGCTCATCCCGGTGTCGCTGATGCCGCTCGGCAGGGAGATCGTCCCGACCGATCAACCGTTCGCGGCGCGTTGAGCGCCCGGACCTCGTCCGCCGGGCTGCTGCCCGTCCGACCGGCCGCCGCGGAACAGGCGACACCCACGCCGCCTGTCGGCGGCCGCTGATCAGCGGTCACGAGCCGCCCGAGCGCCGTTCCGCGCCGCGTACAGTGCCGCGCCCCCGGCGAGCACCGCAGCCCCGGTGATCACGGACGTCAGCGGCAGCGAGAACGCCAGCGCCAGGCATCCCGCCACCCCGCATCCGGCCGTCAGCCGCACGGTCCAGAGCACTCGAACGGGTGTATCCCCGGGCCGTCCGGAACCCAGCGTCCAGGCCGAGGCGTTGGCGATTGTGTAGTAGACGAGTACACCGAACGACGAGAAGCCGATCGCCCCGCGCAGGTCCACTGTCGCCGCCACCACCGCGACGACGACCCCCACAGCGACCTCCGCGCGGTGCGGCACCTGGAACCGCGGATGAACGGCGGCCAGTGCTCCCGGCAGATGGCCGTCGCGGGCCATCGCGAGCGTCGTCCTCGAGACGCCGAGAATCAGAGCGAGCAGCGACCCGAGCGCCGCCACTGCGGCACCCACACGAACCACCGGCGCCAGCCAGGGGACCCCCGCGGCGCGCACGGCCTCGGCGAGCGGCGCCGCCGCCTGCCCGAGCCCCTCGGCACCCAGCACAGAGAGGACGGCGACAGCGACACACACGTAGACGACCAGCGCGATGCCGAGTGCCAGCGGCACGGCCCGCGGGATGGTGCGAGCCGGATCCCGGACCTCCTCGCCCAGCGTGGTGATCCGCGCGTACCCGGCGAACGCG
Source organism: Streptomyces sp. NPDC054847 (assembly GCF_053610925.1). Lineage (NCBI taxonomy): Bacteria > Bacillati > Actinomycetota > Actinomycetes > Kitasatosporales > Streptomycetaceae > Streptomyces > Streptomyces sp. NPDC054847. Next base: position 14,192 of record NZ_JBSGZJ010000128.1, read on the forward strand.
AAGAACAGCAGGCCCGCCGCCTGGAGCACGCCGCCGGCCGACGCGTCACCCGTCGGCTCCAAGTGCCCGAACCGCGCGTGCCCGCTACCGAGGGAGACCACCACGACCGCCGTGAGAACCGCCAGCACCACAGCCACGATCAGCCGCGTCAGCCACGCCGACTTCTGAACACCGCCGTAATTCAGGGCAGTCAGCGCCACCACCGCGGCGACCGCCACCGCGTTCGCGTGCTCCGGCCAGGCGTACGCGCCGACGGTCAGAGCCATCGCCGCGCACGAAGCCGTCTTACCGACCACGAACGCCCAGCCTGCCAAGTACCCCCAGAAATCTCCCAGCCGCTCCCGTCCGTACACATAAGTACCGCCTGACGCGGGGTACAAGGAGGCCAGGCGTGCCGACGACATGGCGTTGCAGTAGGCCACCACTGCCGCGACGGCAAGACCGAGCAGCAGGGCGGAACCGGCAGCCCGCGCCGCCGGTGCGAGAGCCGCGAAGATTCCCGCACCGATCATCGATCCGAGGCCGATCACAACGGCGTCGAAGACCCCCAGTGACCGTCGCAACTCCTGTGTCATACGCCGCACCCTACTGATCACCGCAACCGCTGCCCCGCCGGTGCACGTCCCCGACAACAACACCCCAGGAAAGGCAGGTCATTCGATGAGCATCATCGGCTGGATCGTTCTCGGACTGCTGGCCGGAGCGATAGCCAAGATCCTGCTGCCCGGCCGCGACCCCGGCGGGCTGGTCGGCACCACGCTCATTGGTGTCGCCGGAGCCTTCATCGGCGGCTGGATATCCTCCCGTTACCTGGACCGCGAGATCGCCAACCAGTTCTACGACGGGCCGACCTGGATCGCGGCCGTCGGCGGCGCGCTCGTCCTGCTGATCGCGTACCGGATCCTGTTCGGCCACTCGCGTTCGCGCTGAATCCCGCCTGCCGCCCGCGCGGGATCAGCCCGCCAGTCCGGTCTCGCGCAAAGTGATGTTCAGACGGCCGCCGTTCATGCCGGTCGCAGGATCGGCCGTGGCCGGAAGCACCTTCAGCACGCCGTGATAGGCGTAGCGGGAAGGTTCGCCGAAGACGAACAGGTCGCCGGACGCCAGCTCCACGTCCGTGTACGGACGTCCCCTGGTCCGCGTGTTCCCGAACCGGAACACGCACGAGTCGCCGATGCTCAGGGAGACCACCGGAGCTCCTGACCGCTCCTCCCTGTCCTGGTGCATCCCCATCCGGGCAGCGCCGTCGTAGAAGTTGATCAGCGCGGTGTCGGGGGTGTACCCCTGATGCTCCCCGTAGGCCTCGACCAGTGCCTCGCGTCCCAGCTCCACCAGCCATCCGGGAAACGGCGCGACCGGCGCACCGTTCACGTCGTCCGCGGTCCGGGAGTACCGGTACGGCTGCCAGTGCCAGCCCACACAGACCGTCCGCACCGACATCACGCCCCCGCCCGGCAGCACGGTGTGCCGGAGCGGTACCGGCCCGCGGGCCCAGCCGCGGCAGGCGTCCACCAGCTCCCGCTGACGGCCGACGGGCAGCCAGCCGGGCACGTGCACCGCGCCCGGGGCGACGACCGCCCGGTCACGGGGGAACAGTGCTCCGCTCATGGGACCGGCTCCGTCACGGCGCCAGTGCGCCCTCGAGCCCGAGGAGCCGCGCCTTCGACTCCAGACCGCCCGCGTACCCCCGCAGGGCGCCGTCCGCGCCGATCACCCGGTGGCACGGGCGCACCACGAGCAGCGGATTGCGCCCGATCGCCGTCCCCACGGCCCGCACACCGACCGCGGAAGTCCCGACCTGCGCGGCGATCTCCTTGTAGGTGGTGGTCCGCCCGTAGGGGACGTCCTCCAGGGCCTTCCAGACACGGCGCTGAAAGTCGGTCCCGCCGTCCGCGTACTCGATCTCGAAGCGGGTCAGCCGGCCGGAGAAGTACGACGACAACTGGCGTCCGATCTCCTCGAACGCCGCCGGGTCGCGGCGCCAGCCGGCCTGGACGACCGCGCGGCCCTTCTGCCCCGGCAGCGAGAGGGAAACCAGCGCGGTACCGCCCTTGGCCGTGCCCGACGCCCGCCCCACCAGCAGGAGCTCGCCCAGCGGGCTGTCGAGGGTCTCGTAGACGACGGTCTCCTGAACTCCGGTCATGGCGCGCGCTCCTCCTTGCGGTGTTCCGTCCGGCGGGCTCTCGCCCGCCCTTCCCCTACGAGTCTGCGACCCCGCGGCCGTCAGGGCTGGCGGAATTCGGACGTCACGGCAGGGGAGGGCCGGCCGTCTTCGTCGCCGGTCGCACC
>NZ_JBSGZJ010000129.1:0-16369 GCF_053610925.1 Streptomyces sp. NPDC054847
CCGCGAAATCAGCCCCGCCGGCGATTGAGGCGCGGGGGTCCGGGGGCGGAGCCCCCAGGTTCGGGAAGGGGCGGGTAGGGGAAACGGCCCCGCGCAGCGGACCCGCTACCTCCGGTCCAGCCGCAAGCGTTCCGCCCGTGGCAGCCCCGCCACCACCAGGTCGTACGAGTCCTCCACCAGCTCCCGGACCAGCCGGTCCGGCAGGCGGCCCACCGTCACCGTGTTCCAGTGGCGCTTGTTCATGTGCCAGCCGGGCACGATCACGCCCGGGTGGTCCGCGCGCAGCCGGACCGCGAGGTCCGGGTCGCACTTGAGGTTGACCGTGAGCGGTGCGGCGTCCAGCGCGCTGAGCGCGAACATCTTGCCGAGCACCTTGAAGACAGAGGTCTCCGGCCCGAAGGGAAACTCCTCCACCGCGGCGTTGAACTCGAGGCAGAACGCCCTCAGCTGCTGTGCCTTCATCCGGTCATCCGCTCCTCGGTCACCTGTTCCACCGGCTCGGAGAGCACCGTCACGATCTTGTTCCGGCGGCCGGCGGGGGACTCCGCGGTGAGCCGCAGGGCGCGGCCGTCCGGCAGGTCCACGACCGCCTTGGCACCGGCGATCGGGACCCGGCCGAGCGCCTTGGCCAGCAGGCCGCCGACCGTCTCCACGTCCTCGTCGTCGAGCTCGTCGGCCCCGAGGCCGTACAGCTCGCCGAGGTCGCCGATGTCGAGGCGGGCGGTGACGCGGAAGCAGCCGTCGCCGAGCTCCTCGACGGGCGGCAGCTCGCGGTCGTACTCGTCGGTGATCTCGCCGACGATCTCCTCGAGGATGTCCTCGATGGTGACGATGCCCGCCGTGCCGCCGTACTCGTCGATCACGACGGCGACGTGGTTGCGCTTCTGCTGCATCTCGCGGAGCAGGTCGCCGGCGTTCTTGGTGTCGGGCACGAACACCGCGGGCCGCATCGTCGTGGAGACGACGTCCGCCTCCGAGTCGCGATTGATGTGTGTCTTGCGGGCCAGGTCCTTGAGGTACACGACACCGACGATGTCGTCCTCGTTCTCCCCGGTGACGGGGATGCGGGAGAAGCCGGAACGCAGCGCCAGCGTCAGCGCCTGGCGGACGGTCTTGAAGCGCTCGATGGAGACGAGGTCGGTGCGCGGCACCATCACCTCGCGCACCAGGGTGTCGCCGAGTTCGAAGACGGAGTGCACCATGCGGCGCTCGTCGTCCTCGATCAGCGACTCCTGCTCCGCCAGGTCGACCATCGCCCGCAGTTCGGCCTCGGACGCGAACGGCCCCTTGCGGAAGCCCTTTCCGGGGGTCAGGGCATTGCCGATGAGGATCAGCAGCTGCGGTACGGGACCCATCACCCGGGCCAGCGGCAACAGCACGTACGCCGCGACGGTGGCCGTGTTGAGGGGGTGCTGGCGGCCGATGGTGCGCGGGGAGACGCCGACGGCGACGTAGCTCACGAGCACCATCACGGCGATGGCGACGAGCAGTGCCGACCAGGTCTCCGCGAACTCCTCGAGGCACACGTAGGTGACGAGCACCCCGGCCGCCATCTCGCACGCCACCCGCACCAGCAGGGCGACGTTGAGATAGCGGGTGGGGTCCGCGGCGACCTGTTCGAGCTTGTCCGCTCCGCGGCGGCCGGACCGGACGGCCTCGGCCGCGCGGAAGCTGGAGACGCGGGCGAGGCCCGCCTCCGCGCATGCGGCCAGCCAGGCCACGACGACCAGTGCGACGGCGCCGGCGATCAGTTGGCCGCTCATGAGACGGTCGGCGCAGGAGAAGGACCGGTGTGGCCCTTCTCCGTCCGCCAGCCGTCGACGATCGCGGCCTGGAGACCGAACATCTCGGCCTTCTCGTCCGGCTCCTCGTGGTCGTAGCCGAGCAGGTGCAGCACCCCGTGGACGGTCAGGAGCTGGAGCTCCTCGTCCATGGAGTGCTGCGTCGGCGCCTCTTCGCCCTGCTTCTTCGCCACCTCGGGACAGAGCACGATGTCGCCGAGGAGACCCTGCGGGGGCTCCTCGTCGTCCTTGGACGGCGGACGGAGCTCGTCCATCGGGAAGGACATCACATCGGTCGGACCCGGCAGGTCCATCCACTGGATGTGCAACTGCTCCATGGCTTCGGCGTCCACGACGATCACCGAGAGCTCGGAGAGCGGGTGGATACGCATCCGCGCGAGGGCGTAGCGGGCGATGTCGAGGATCGCCTGCTCGTCGACCTCGGTTCCGGACTCGTTGTTGACGTCGATCGACATGGTGCGCGTTGACTACTTCCCGTTTTGGCCGTCGTACTTCTCGTACGCGTCGACGATACGGCCGACCAGCTTGTGCCGTACGACATCCTGCGACGTGAGCCGCGAGAAGTGGACGTCCGGGACGCCGTCCAGGATGTCCTGCACCTGGCGCAGGCCGCTCTTCGTCCCGCCAGGAAGGTCGATCTGGGTGACGTCGCCGGTGATCACGATCTTCGAGTCGAAGCCGAGCCTGGTGAGGAACATCTTCATCTGCTCGGGGTTCGTGTTCTGCGCCTCGTCCAGGATGATGAACGCGTCGTTGAGCGTGCGTCCACGCATGTACGCCAGGGGCGCGACCTCGATCGTGCCCGCCGCCATCAGGCGGGGGATGGAGTCGGGGTCGAGCATGTCGTGCAGTGCGTCGTACAGCGGCCGCAGGTACGGGTCGATCTTCTCGTACAGCGTGCCGGGGAGGAATCCGAGACGCTCGCCGGCCTCGACCGCGGGGCGGGTCAGGATGATGCGGTTGACCTGCTTGGACTGCAGCGCCTGGACGGCCTTGGCCATGGCGAGATACGTCTTGCCGGTACCGGCGGGGCCGATGCCGAACACGATCGTGTGCTTGTCGATCGCGTCGACGTAGTGCTTCTGGTTCAGCGTCTTCGGGCGGATGGTGCGGCCGCGGCTCGAGACGATGTTCTGGGTGAGGACCTCTGCCGGGGTCTCCGTCCCGCCCACGCCCTCTTCGGCCGCTCTGAGCATGGCGATCGAGCGTTCCACTGCGTCCTCCGTCATCGGCTGCCCGGTGCGGAGCACGAGCATCATCTCGTCGAACAGGCGCTGGATCAGAGCGACTTCCCGCGCGTCGCCGACCGCGCTGACCTGGTTGCCCCGGACATGGATGTCGGCCGCCGGGAAGGCCTTCTCGATCACGCGCAGCAGGGCGTCACCCGAGCCCAGAACCGTCACCATCGGGTGCTTGGCCGGGACGGTGAAGTGGGCTCGCGCCTGGCCCGGCGCGGGGGTCTGGTCTGTCGGTGTCTGAGTCATGGGCCGGCTCTGTGGCCTGCACATACCTCCCGTTGCAGGGTTCTCGCTGCTCGACAACCTCTGGAACACCAAGGGTACGACGCGCCGCTGACAAGGCCGAAGGCTTTTACAGGACCCGCTCCGGCCGCTCTCCGCCGTCTGCGGGCCCGCGGGGGCCCTTTTTGCGGCGGAGCGGGCACGGAGGTGCTCGTCAGGCAGAGCGCCCGAAGCCGATCGTCGGGACCGCGCGGCGCAGCGGCCAGGGCCTGGCGGGGGCGGGCAGCAGCCGCTCCAGGAAGCCGTAGCGGCTCAGGGCCGCCGGGTCCTGGCCGGTCGTGGCCTGCACCTGCTGCCACCAGGCGGCGACCTCGGACCAGCCGGGCGCGGAGAGGGAGCCGCCGAACTCCTGCACGGACAGGGCGGCGGTCAGGCCGGCGAACGCGAGGCGGTCGGCGAGGGGCCAGCCCGCCAGCGTGCCGGTGACGAATCCGGCCACGAACACGTCGCCCGCGCCCGTCGGGTCCAGGGCCTCCACGCTCAGGGCCGGGACCTCGGCGCTCTCGCCGGTGGCGCCGTCGACCGCGTACGCCCCTTCGGCGCCGAGGGTGACGACCGCGAGCGGTACCCGGTCGGTGAGGGCGCGGGCGGCGGCGCGCGGGCAGTCGGTGCGGGTGTAGCGCATCGCTTCCGCCGCGTTGGGCAGGAACGCCTCGCAATGCTCCAGGTCGGCGAGGTCGTCCGGGTCCCAGCGGCCGGACTCGTCCCAGCCGACGTCGGCGAAGATGCGGGTGCCCTTGCGGGCGGCCTGGGCGATCCACTCCGCGCGGGTGCCCGGCGTGAGGGAGGCGACCGCGGCGCGGGCGGGCGGCGGGCAGTCGGGGGCCGACTCGGAGGGCGGGGCCTCGTGGCCGTGGGTCACCATGGTCCGTTCGCCCTCGTAGGCCATCGAGACGGTGACCGGGGAGTGCCAGCCGGGCACGGTGCGCGAGAGGCCCAGATCGATGCCCTCGCCCTGCTCGAGGGCGTCCCAGCAGTACTCGCCGTAGTGGTCGTCGCCGAAGGCCGCGGCGAGGGACGTGCGCAGCCCGAGGCGGGCGAGGGCGGTGGCCATGTTCGCGACGCCGCCGGGGCTGGATCCCATCCCGCGGGCCCATGACTCGGTGCCGCGTACGGGGGCGGAGTCGAGGCCGGTGAAGATGATGTCGAGGAAGACGCTGCCGGTGAGGTAGACGTCGCAGTCCGGGTCGCCGGGCGCGCGAAGGCCCGCGAGGGGATCGAGGCAGGTGCCCGCGACATCGCTCCGGCAGGTCGTCCTGGGCAGTTGCTCTCCGCTGCGAATGGTCACCGTGCGCGCTCCCATAAGTGGTGCAGTTCCAGCCAGTCTGCCCGACGGCACCGACAGTCGGCCGGAAGGAAGTGCCGCGGCCGTGCGGGCGCTTGGTCCGCTCACCGGCGGGCTTCGCACCATTGACGCTCCGGTGTTCGCGTACCTAACCTCTGTTCTCATACATGTACGTGATGTCTGTGTACGCGATCCCTGGAGAGACAGCATGGGGCAGGACCTGACCATCACCGAGGTACGGCTCACCCCGATCCTGGTCGCCGACCCTCCCCTGCTGAACACCCAGGGTGTGCACCAGCCGTACACCCCGCGGCTGATCGTCGAGGTCGTGACGGCCGGCGGCGTGACGGGCGTCGGCGAGACCTATGGCGACACCAAGTACCTCGACCTGGCCGCCCCGCTGGCCGACGCGCTGCCCGGCCACGCCGTCTCCGACGTCAACGCCCTGCACCGGCTGGCGGAGCGCGTCTGCGGCGACTCGCCGGAGGCCACAGGCGCGGACGCCGTGGACGTCGGCGGGCTGCGCGGCGTACAGACCACGGACAAGCTGCGTCTGTCGGTGGTGTCCGGCTTCGAGGTGGCGTGCCTCGACGCACTCGGCAGGACGCTCGGGCTGCCCGTTCACGCCCTCTTGGGCGGCAAGGTCAGGGACGCCGTCGACTACAGCGCCTACCTGTTCTACCGCTGGGCCCGGCACCCGGACGGTGCGGGCGAGCCGGACGACTGGGGCGCCGCGCTCGACCCGGCCGGCATCGTCGCCCAGGCCCGGCGCTTCGCCCGCGAGCACGGTTTCACGTCCTTCAAGCTCAAGGGCGGCGTCTTCGAACCGGAGCAGGAGATCGCGGCGGTCCGGGCGCTCGCGGAGGCCTTCCCGGGGCAGCATCTGCGGCTCGATCCCAACGGCGCCTGGTCGGTGGAGACGTCGCTCAAGGTCGCGAAGGAGCTCGGTGGCGTCCTGCAGTATCTGGAGGACCCGGCCAGCGGCACGGCCCGGATGGCGGAGGTGGCCGCCGGCACGGACGTGCCCCTCGCGACGAACATGTGCGTGACCACCTTCGCCGAGATCCCCGAGGCCTTCGCCCGCGGCGCAGTGCAGGTGGTCCTCTCCGACCATCACTACTGGGGCGGGCTCCAGGCGACCCGGGAACTGGCCGCGGTCTGCCGGACGTTCGGCGTGGCGCTGTCGATGCACTCCAACACCCATCTCGGCATCAGTCTCGCCGCGATGACGCATGTCGCGGCGGTCGTGCCGAACCTGGACCACGCCTGCGACAGCCACTACCCGTGGCAGACCGAGGACGTCGTCACCGAGCGGCTCACCTTCCGGGACGGCCGCCTGGCCGTGAGCGACCTGCCCGGACTGGGCGTCGAGCTCGACCAGGAGCGGCTGGCCCGGCTGCACAGGCGCTGGCTGGACGACGACGGCTCCATGCGTGATCGGGACGACGCGGCGGCGATGCGGGTGGCGGAGCCGGGGTGGACCGCACCGCCGGTGCCGCGCTGGTGAACCCGGGCACGCCCGCTGCCAGGTGGCGGGCCGGCCGTCGGGCAGCGGGCCGCTACGGACCCGCGCCACGCCACGGCCGGACGCCGCGGAGCCGCCGGAACGCTACGGAGCCCCCGCCCGCCACGGCACGGCCGGACGCAGGATGCCCAGCAGCATCCGGACCAGTTCGTCGACGAGGTCGTCGAGCGTCGCGTCCACCCACCCGACCGTCCAGTCGTGCAGCAGCCCGTTGACGCTGCCGATGAACGCGGCCGCCGCCACCCGGTAGTCGCGCGGATCCGCCTCCCCGCGTTCCACGGCCGTCGCGGCCTGCGCGCAGATGAAGTCCACCCACCGGGACCGGCGCGCCAGCCGCTGCCGCTCCATCTGCGGGCTGACCCCGACGATCTCGAGGAACGTGATCCGGATACGCCGGGGATCGCCCGTCACGTTCGCCGCGTACGCGCGGAAGACGGCCGTCGCCCGCTCCGCCAGCGGCAGGTCGGCGGCATCCGCGAGCGCCGCGAGCGCCGCCTCCTCCGCCCAGTCGTTGACCTGGAGGTGCAGCGCCGCGAGCACCTCCTCGAGGCTGCGGAACTCCTCGTAGAACTGACGGGTGGACAGGCCCGCCGCGTCGCTCAGCGCCGCCACGGTCGTCCCGCGGTAGCCGGGCGTGTCGCCGAACAGCTGGAGGCCGGCGTCGAGGAACCGGCTGCGCCGCTCCGCCCGGCGTTCCTCCGCCGACCTGCCTCCGTAACGGCCGGTGGGCTGTCTGACCTTGCCCGCCACTGGCACCTCCCTCGTCGTCGCGGACCCATTTTCACGTGTCCGGGGTCTTGTGAAGCCTGCCACCGGCTCGTTACTTTCCAGTAGCCCAATCTGAACGGATGCGTTTTCAGACTGCGCCCGCGCCATGGGGCCGCCCTTCATGGAAGGAACGACGATGTCTCTGTCCAGCACCAGGCGGGCCGTGGGTGCGGCCGTCGCCGTCCTGGCCCTGGCCGTCACCGGTTCGGTGACTGCGAACGCGGCTCCGGCGGCGGTCACTTCGGGACCGGCGGGCGTCGCCGGCCCGGCGGGCGAGCAGGCCGCGGGACTGCGGGAGGTGATGTTCGTCGGCAACAACTGGGACGGCACCGCCGATGTCATCGAGGCCCGGGGCGACTTCGGGAGGATCGGCCGCGTCAACGTGATCCCCGACAAGGAGGAGCGGCTGCGGGAGATCCACCTCAACCCGCTGAAGCTGGCCTTCTTCCTCGGCATCCGCCAGGGCCCGGGGGAGGGTCACGACCAGTTCGTCGACGACATGTACTCGACCCCGGACGGGACCGCCATGGTCGTCTCCCGCCCCAGCTTCGCCGACGTCGTCTCGATCGACCTCGCCACCGGCAAGATCAACTGGCGGTTCCCCGTCTCCGGCTTCCGCTCCGACCACATGGCCGTCTCCCCCGACGGCACGCGTGTCGCCGTCTCCGCCTCGACGTCCAACACCGTGCACGTCCTCGACATCGTGACCGGCGAGCAGACCGGGTCGTTCAAGACCGGCGACAAGCCGCACGAGAACGTCTTCACCGACGGCGGCAGGTACCTCTGGAACATGTCCATCGGCGAGGTCAACACCGCGCTCGACGCCCCCTGGCTCGACTGGACCAAGGGCGACCGGCGCATCACCGTCGTCGACACGCGGACCTATCAGCAGGTGAAGGTCATCGACATGCGGGAGCGGCTCGACGCCTTCGGCCGCGAGGACCTCTCCGACTCCGTCCGGCCCGTCGCCCTCACCCCTGACGAGTCCAAGCTCTACTTCCAGGTCTCGTTCTTCAACGGCTTCGTGGAGTACGACGTGGCCACGGACCGCGTGACCAGGGTCAAGACCCTGCCGAAGAACCCGGCGACCAGCGAGGACCGCACGACCTGGGTCAACGACTCACGCCACCACGGCATGTCCATGAGCCCCAGCGGCGACAAGCTGTGCGTCGCGGGCACGATGGACGACTACGCCACCGTCGTCGACCGGGCGACCCTGCGGGAGAGCCCGCCCGTACCCGCCTCCAAGCCCTACTGGGCGACCGTCAGCGGCGACGGCAGGTCCTGCGTCATCTCCGAGAGCGGCTCCGACTCCGTCACCGCGATCGACTTCGCCACCGGGAAGAAGGTCGCGTCCGTCGCCGTCGGGGACCACCCGCAGCGGGTGCGCATCGCCCATGTGCCGGCCGGCTGGACAGGCCCCGCCACCGGCTGAACCGGCCCACGCGAACAGGAACCGCGCCGCGGACGACCGCGAGGGGCCGTCGCCTCAGGACCGCTTGGGCACCGGAATGCGCCACAGGTCCCTGGCGACGGTCACCTCGCCGTCGAAACCCGCCGCCCGGGCCTGCCGCTCGAACTCGGCGGCGGCGTCGGTGTAGCGCTGCGAGAAGTGCGTCAGCACGAGGTGGCGTACGCCGCCCCGGTGCGCGACGGCACCTGCCTGACCCGCGGTCAGATGGCCGTGCTCGGCGGCCAGCCGGCCGTCCTCGTCGAGGAACGTCGACTCGATGACGAGCATGTCGCAGCCCTCTGCGAGCACATGCACGCCGTCGCAGAGCCGGGTGTCCATCACGAACGCGAACCGCTGGCCCCGGCGCACCTCGCTCACGTCGTCGAGCGTGACGCCGCCGAACTCGCCGTCCCGCTGGAGCCGGCCCACGTCCGGGCCCTTGATGCCGTGCGCGGCCAGCTTCTCGGGCAGCATCCGGCGGCCGTCCGGCTCGACGAGCCGGTAGCCGTACGACTCGACGGGGTGCGACAGCCGGTGCGCGTGGAGCGTGTACCCGCCGGTCCGCGCGACGACGCCGTCGGCGGCGACCGGGACCTCCTTCAGCTCCACCGTCTCGCGGTACGCCGTCGCGTACCGCAGCCGGTCGAAGAACCGCTGCCCGCTCGCCGGGTAGTGCGCGGACACCGGGTGCGGCACCTGGTCGAGATTGATCCGCTGGATCACACCGGCGACACCGAGGGAGTGGTCACCGTGGAAGTGCGTGACACAGATCCGGTTGATGTCGTGCGCGGACACCCCGGCGCGCAGCATCTGCCGCTGGGTGCCCTCGCCGGGATCGAAGAGAAGTCCCTCGCCGTCCCAGCGCAGGAGATAGCCGTTGTGGTTGCGGTGCCGGGTCGGGACCTGGCTGGCGGTGCCCAGCACCACGAGTTCGCGTACGGACACTGCGCGGTCCTCGTCTAGCCGGGGGGCCACTCGAGGCCGCGGCCTCCGAGGACGTGCGCGTGGGCGTGGAAGACGGTCTGCCCTGCGCCGGACCCGGTGTTGAAGACGATCCGGTAGCCGCTCCGGTCCGCCTTCTCGTCGGCGGCGACCTGCCCGGCCTCGTGCAGCACGTCGGCGGCCAGCTGGGGCGCGCCGACGGCGAGGGAAGCGGCGTCCGCGTAGTGCGCCTTGGGGATGACGAGGACGTGCGTGGGAGCCTGCGGGTTTATGTCGCGGAAGGCGAGGGTGGTCTCCGTCTCACGGACGACCGTGGCGGGCACCTCCCCTGAGACGATCTTGCAGAACAGACAGTCCGCCTGCGGTTCTCCGGCCATTCCCCGGTCCTCCCTCGAGCTCGACCACTTCCGTCGGCATGCTATCGGCCCGGCCGCCTCCGGCACCGCCCGGGCGCGGCCCGCCCGTCTCCGGCCAAGGGGCCCGGAGGGCGGACCGGGGGCCCGGCAGCGACTACGGAAGGGACGGCGGCTGCTTCGCAGGGGTCGACGCGAGTGCCTCCAGCGCAAGACGCACCGCCTCGTCCAGTTGCGGGTCGCGTCCCGCCGCGTGGTCCTGCGGGGCGGGGACGACCTCGACGTCCGGGTCGACGCCGCGGTTCTCCACGTCCCAGCCGTAACCCTCCAGCCAGAAGGCGTACTTCGGCTGGGTGACCAGCGTGCCGTCGACGAGGGAGTAGCGGCTGTCGATGCCCACGACGCCGCCCCAGGTGCGCGTGCCGACCACGGGGCCGATGCCCAGCGCCTTGATCGCCGCGTTGACGATGTCGCCGTCGGAGCCGGAGAACTCGTTGGCCACGGCGACGACCGGGCCCCGCGGCGCGTCCAGCGGGTAGCTCGACGGCTGCATGCCGCGCGGCAGGTCCCAGCCCACGATGCGGCGGGCCAGCTTCTCGACGACGAGCTGTGAGGTGTGCCCCCCGCGGTTCTCCCGCACGTCCACGACCAGGCCGTCCTTCGCCACCTCGACCCGCAGGTCGCGGTGGATCTGGGCCCAGCCGGGGGCCTGCATGTCGGGCACGTGCAGATAGCCCAGGCGGCCGCCGGACTTCTCGTGCACGTAGGCGCGCCGGTCGGCGACCCACGCGTGGTACCGCAGGGGTTCCTCGTCGGCGAGGGGGACGACCACGGCGTGCCGGGGGTCGCCGCCGCCCGCCGGTGAGACGGTCAGTTCGACGGCCTTGCCGGCCGCGCCGACGAGCAGCGGCCCGGGGCCCCTGACCGGGTCGACGGGCCGGCCGTCCACGGCGAGGAGCGTGTCACCGGCGCGCAGGGCGACGCCGGGCGCGGCCAGCGGCGAGTGCGCGTGGGGGTCGGAGGACTCGGAGGGCAGGATGCGGTCGATGCGCCAAGTGCCGTCCTCGGTACGGGAGATGTCCGCGCCGAGCAGGCCCTGCCGGGTGGACGCGTCACCGTGGTCGCCGTGCGGGACGACGTACGCGTGCGACGTACCGAGCTCGCCCTGCACCTCCCACAGCAGGTCGACGAGGTCGTCGTGGGTCGCGACGCGGTCGAGGACGGGCCGGTAGCGCTCGAGGACGCCCGCCCAGTCGACACCGCCGAGGTCGGGCCGCCAGAAGTGGTCCCGCATGAGTCGCCCGGCCTCGTCGTACATCTGCCGCCATTCGGCGGCCGGTTCGACGGTGCGGCGCACCCGGGACAGGTCGACGGTGATGCTCGCGGCGCTGTCGTTGTCCCCGTCGTCGTGCGAGGCCTCGCGGTCGCTGGGAACGACCTTGAGCTTGTCGCCGGTGTACAGCAGCAGCCGCTTGCCGTCGCCGCTGACGCGGAAGTAGGAGGCGTCGGAGGCGAGTTCCTCGACCCGCTGCTGCCCGAGGTCGTACCGCTCCAGGGTGGTCCGCGGCCCCGGGTCGTCGGCGGTGGCGCGGCCTGCGCCGAGGACGCCGCGCAGCGGGTGGCGCAGCCAGAGCAGTCCGTCCTTGGCCGCGCGCAGGGTGGAGTAGCTGGCGGCCTCGACCGGGAACGGCACGATGCGGTCGGCGAGCCCGTCGAGGTCGATCCGGGTGGCGGGCGCCGAGCCGTCGTCCGTCTCCGACGAGGCGTCCTTGTCCGCTTCGAAGGGCCGCCCGTGCCGCTGCGGGCCGAAGGGGGAGGGTGTGGTGGCCGCCAGCGTGATCAGGTGCGGCCGGCAGCCGCCGACGAAGGCGAGGTCGAAGACGTGCGCGTCGTAGACGGGGTCGAAGGCCCGCTCCGAGAGGAACGCGAGGTGCTTGCCGTCGAGGGTGAACGCCGGCTGGAAGTCGGCGAACCGCAGCGGTGTCGCCTCGGAGACGCTCAGATCACCGGTGTTGGCGAGTTTGATCTGCCGCAGCGGGCTCGGGCCGGGGTGCGACCAGGCGAGCCATGCCGAGTCGGGCGAGAAGACGAGGCCGTCGGCGTCGCCGTGCTCGCTGCGGTCCACCTCGCGGACCTCGCCCGTCTCACGCTCCACGAGGAGTACCCGGCCGTCGTGCGAGGCGACGGCGGCACGGCTGCCGTCGGGGGCGACGGCGAGTGACAGCACCCGGCCGAGCCGGCCCGCGGCGAGCCTGCGCGGAGTGGCGCCGGGGGCGGTACCGGTGGCGGGCGCGAACTCGAGCGCGTCGTCGCCCTCCGCGTCGGTCACCCACACGACGTACTGCTCGCCGTCGACACCGAACGTACGCGGCAGCCTCGCCCGTACGCCCGGTTCGACGGCGAGCGAACGCGCGGGCCCTCCGCGGTGGGTGACCCAGTGGATGCCGCCGCGGATCTCCACGGCGCTGCCGCGGCCGGTGTGGTCCGGGTCCGCGGCGCCGAGGTGGTGGCCGGCGTCGATCGGCCGTGGCTGGAGATCGGTGCGCTGGCCGCCGAGCCGGATGTCCAGACGGCGCGGCTGCTCGCCGTCCAGGCCGTCGAGCAGCCACAGTTCGCCGGCGCAGGCATAGGCGACACGGGTGCCGTCGGTCGCCGCGTGGCGGGCGTAGAAGCCGTCGAGGCCGGTGTGGCGGCGCAGGTCCGAGCCGTCGGGCAGGGACGAGTAGAGGGCGCCGACGCCCTCGTGGTCGGAGAGGAACGCGACCCGCTCGCCCACCCACAGGGGGTACTCGACGTTCCCGTCGAGGTCCTCGTGGAGGCGTACGAACTCGCCCTCGGTCTCCCCCTCGATCCACAACTTGCCCGCCGTGCCGCCGCGGTAGCGCTTCCAGGCCGCGGCCTCGCGCCCCATGGTGGCCGACAGCAGCAGGGTGCGCGGGCCGTACGCGACGCCGCCGACGGGCCCGTACGGGAGGACTCCGGCGGGTCCGCCGTCGAGCGGCACCGCGTGCGCCCAGGTGCGGCGCAGCGACGCCTGCCCGTGCGTGGTGAGCGCCAGGACCCTGCCGTCGGGGGTCCAGCCCCGTACTGAGGTCCTGGCGCTGCCCCAGTGGGTGAGCCGGTCGGAAGGGCCGCCGTCGACGGGCGCCAGGTGGACCTCCGGCGTGCCGTCGCGGTACGAGGACCAGGCGATACGGGTGCCGTCGGGTGAGATCCTGGGGTGGTTCACGGGCATGTTGTCGGCGCTCACGCGCCACGCCCGGCCGCCGTCGAGCGGCGCGACCCAGACGTCGTCCTCGGCGGTGAAGGCGATCAACTCGCCGTGCAGATGCGGATACCGGAGGTAGGCAGGGTGCGTCACACCGTCACCCTAGGCAGGTGGGAGCCTCAAGGGTGCGGTTTTTGGATCACTTGCCCGGAAGAGCGGTCACCGTTTCCGTGACGGTGACCGTGACGGTCGGGTACGGCCTCCCGGGAGCGGGAGGCTCGCCGGCCGGCGCACTGCTCGGTGCGGCGCTGCAGTCGCCGAGCATGGTCGCCTGAAAGACGATCTTCTTCTCGATCCTGGCGGTCAGATCGCCGCGGACACACTTCCCGCCGCGTTCCTCGGTCACCTTGCCGGTGACGGTGATGTCCTGACCGGATCCGGTCTCACCCTGGCAGTCCACGGTGGCACGTCCCGGACCGGCACCGGGCGAGGCCGTGGAACCCGGCGAGGCGGTGGCAGGGATGTCGGCCTTCGCCGTGCAGCTGAGCCAGGCGACCTCGAACTCGAGCCGCTCGAGCGTGCTGGTCGCGGTCAGGTCGGTCGTGACGGCCACGGCACCGGTGTTCAGCCCTCCTGCGGTGGGCTCACAGGCCACGAGGGCGGGAACTGCCGCTGCTGCGACGGCGATCGCGGCCAAGGCGCGCCGTGCTCTGGTCCGGGCGGGCATGACGCCAGAGTGCCAGCACCGCCCCGCCGGTAAAAGAGTGGTTGCGGCCATGGTGCGGCCCGTACGGTCGGGCCATGGCCAGGAAGCTCCGTCGCGCCCGCCGCCTCGTCGTGGACGCGGACAACGTGTACATGTGGTCGGTGAGGCACCGGCACACGCGGGACGACTCCGGAACCCGTGACTGCCGTACGACGCTGTGGCTGCGGCGCGAGGGGACGCAGCAGCGGCTGGCGGTCGTCTTCCGGGAAGGTCCCGGCCGGGTCGTGTCGGGCGGATACTTCGAGGCGGGTGCCGTGGTCTCCGGCGGGACGTGGCTGAATCTCTACGAGCCGGGCGTGGCACGGAGGTTCCTCGACGCGGCCACGACCCGCGGCCTCCTGCCGGACACGCCGAGAACGGTCGAGACCGACGGGTGGCCGCTGTTCGACGCGGTGGCCGCCGACGTCCCGGCGGCACCGGCGGGACCGGCGGACTGAGGCTCCGGACCGGCGCCTGCAAGGCCTGTTGCCGACGGACCGCCCCAACGGGCGGGCCGAGTCGACGGACCGCCGCCCCTGCCGGCCCGTTGAGCCCCCGGACCGTGTCTTCCGGCAGGCTGCGCCCCGGGACCGCCCCTACCGGCTGGGTCTCGGGCCGCCCCTGCCGGCTGGGTCTCCGGCCACCCCTACCGGCGGGCCGAGTCGACGGACCGCCCGTTCCGGCCGGTCGGGCCGACGCGCAGCCCCTACGGGCAGGCTGGGCCCCGGGGCCGCCCATCGCGGCTGGGTCTCGGGTCGCGCCCGTTCAGGACCAACGGCCGGTGCGGCCCAGCAGGAGCGCCGTCGCCGCCGTGCCGGCCGTGGATGTACGCAGCACGCTGCGACCCAGCCGGTACGGCCTGGCGCCCGCCTCCGCGAACAGGTCGAGCTCCTGCGGGGACACCCCGCCCTCGGGGCCGACCACGAGCACGATCGAGCCCTCCGTGGGGAGTTCCGCCGTGGCGAGCGGCATGGCGCCCTCCTCGTGGAGCACCGCGGCGAAGTCCGCGTCCGCCAGAAGTGCCGCGACCTGCTTGCTCGTTGCCGGCTCCGCGACCTCCGGGAAGCGGAGCCTGCGCGACTGCTTGCCCGCCTCACGGGCCGTCGCCCGCCACTTGGCGAGCGACTTCGCGCCGCGTTCGCCCTTCCACTGGGTGATGCAGCGCGCCGCCGACCACGGCACGAGCGCGTCCACACCGGTCTCGGTCATGGTCTCCACGGCGAGTTCGCCGCGGTCACCCTTGGGCAGCGCCTGCACGACGGTGATGCGGGGCGTCGGCTGCGGCTCCTCGGGACACTCGCGCACCTCGACCGTCAGACGGTCCTTGCCCTCGGTGGAGACGACGGTGCCCGACGCTCCGCGGCCGCCGCCGTCCGTGAGGACGATGTCCTCGCCCGGCTGGAGCCGGCGCACGGAGACGGCGTGCCGCCCTTCCGGGCCGTCCAGGACGACGGCCGCGCCGGGCGCGACGCCTGCGAGCGATTCGACGAGGAAGACGGGAGCGGTCATCACACACCACCGCCGAGCGACAGCGCGGCCCGCGCGGAGTCGGCCTCGGAGGCGAGCACCCCCACGAGTTGGGCGGCGGGCATCTCGCGCGCCAGCCGGTGCCCCTGGCCCGCCCACAGCGACATGCCCTGCGCGTCGCCCGCCTTCGCGGCGGCCTTGCGCAGCCCGCTCGTCAGATGGTGCACCTCGGGGTACGCGGCCGGCGCGTACGGACCGTGCTCCCGCATGAACCTGTTCACGAGGCCCCGCGCGGGCCGCCCGGAGAAGGCCCGGGTCAGTTCGGTGCGTACGAACAGCGGGTTGGTCATGGCCTGCTTGTGCACCGGGTGCGCCCCCGACTCGGGGCACACCAGGAACGCGGTACCGAGCTGGGCGGCGTCCGCCCCGGCCGCCAGGACCGCGGCGATCTGACTGCCGCGCATCAGTCCGCCGGCGGCGATGACGGGCATCTGTACGGTCTCCTTCACCAGTGCGAGAAGCGTGAGCAGTCCGTAACCGGACCCGTCGGTCGCGGGGTCGTCCCGGTGCGTGCCCTGATGGCCGCCGGCCTCGACGCCCTGCACGCACACCGCGTCGGCACCGGCCCACTGGGCCGCCTGCGCCTCCTCAGGCGTGGTGACGGTCACGATCGTGAAGGTGCCCGCCTTGCTGAACGACTCGACGACGCTGCGCGAGGGACAGCCGAAGGTGAACGAGACGACCGGGACGGGGTCGTCGAGCAGGATCGCGAGCTTAGCGTCGTAGCCGTCGTCCCGTCCCCTGTCGGGATCACCGAGCGGCGTCTCGTACCAGGCGGACTCACCGGCGAGCTGGTCCCGGTAGACGCCGACGGCGGCGGGGTCGGCGTTGCCGGGCTGCGGCATGAACAGGTTGACGCCGAAGGGCCGCGCGGTCAGCCCGCGGACCTGCTTGACCTCTTCGTACATCCCGTCCGCCGTCTTGTATCCGGCGGCCAGGAAGCCCAGCCCACCGGTCTCCGACACGGCGGCGACCAGCTGCGGACAGGAAGCGCCGCCGGCCATGGGTGCCTGCACGATCGGATGACGGCAGAGGCCGACCAGCGCGGATGACGACATGCAGGCATCGTGCCACGTCCCCGCGACGGGTCCGAATCCCCCATTCCGCGCAGCGGCCCCTGCGGGGCGTGTTCCCCTCCCCTACGGCCTGGCGGCCGTGGGGGCCCACTTCCCGAAACCGTGCTCCGCCCGGGCCGGGCACCGGGCTGCGCGCGGTGTTTCGGGGGCTCTGCCCCCGGACCC
>NZ_JBSGZJ010000130.1:0-16290 GCF_053610925.1 Streptomyces sp. NPDC054847
GGACGCCCACCTCTGCACGTTGGAGAGTGAATCGCCAAGGGTGGCCGATTACGCCGATGCCCGCCGGTCTCCGGCGGGGCTTTTCGCCGTCCGTGGCTCCCTCAAGACCTGGCTCTTACGGGTATCAGGCGACTTCGGCGGCGGTGGCGCGCAGGTGGCGCAGCGCCTGGGTGCTGTGTCTCGTGCACGCGGGGCTCATCGTGGTCGTCTGGACGCAGGTGCCGAGCCCGTTCGTCCCGCCGCACGTTCCGTGAACAGCGGGACGTGGGACGGCCGAAGGTCCTCGGGCTCAGGCCACCGGCCACGGTGGAGCAGCCTCGACCGGCCGCCGGGCACGGCGCCCGGCCACGTACCCCCCGATCCCCAGGCCCGTCCCGACCAGGGCCATCACGATCCCGAGGATGCCCAGCGCTGCGAACGCCACCGGCACGGTGGAATCGTTCTGCACCCGCCCGCGCACTCCGGATGCCGCGACGCTGCCTGACTGCTCGCCGAGGAAGAAACGCGAGTCGTTCGAGTTCCCACGGTGGTCGCCCAGCAGGAACAGCCGCCCGTCCGGCACTGTCACGTCGTATTCCGCGGCCCCGGCGTTCACCTCACCGCGCATCACATACGGTTCGTCGACCGGCTTCCCGTTGACCGTGATCCGGCCTCCGTCGCAGCACACCACGTGATCGCCGCCGGCCCCGATGACCCGCTGGAGGACCGGCCTGCCCTGATACCGCTCCGGCACATCGACGAGTACGACGTCGCCCCTGCGTATCTCGCCCGCGTCCGTGCGCTCGATGAGCAGCCGCTCGCCCGGACGGTACGTGGGCGACATCGCCTCGCTCATGACGGTGGCGCCTTCGTAGTTCGTCCAGGTGTACCCGATGCCACCGAGCATCAGGACCAGTCCGAGTGGTACGAGCACCCAGGCGGCGGTTCTCAGGCCGCTTCCCGCTCTCCGCTGCCGCATGAAAGCCCCTCCCTCGAGCCGCCCGACGGCCGGGCGGGCCAGCAGAGGGTAACCGCCTCGGTGCGTGACGGTTCGTGCCGGCCCCTCGGCAGGGCGCGGGCAGGCGAGGTGGAGCCGGTCGGCGTCGAAAGGCCGACGCCCACCGACTGCGTCACGCGGTGGCGGGCGACTTGAGGGACATGACGAAGGCGGTCCAGGCCGGGGCCGTGACCGTGAGGACCGGGCCGCTCGGGACCTTGGAGTCGCGGACGGGGACGACGCCGGTGTGGGCGTCGCACACCTCGACGCAGTTGCCGCCGTCGCCGTTGCTGTACGTGCTCTTGCGCCAGGCGGCCGCGCCGGGGAACGCCTCCGCGACCTCGACGCAGTCCCCGCCACTGCCGTTGCTGTAGCTGCTCTTGCGCCAGACGGCGGTGCTCAAGTCAATTGCGCTGCTTGCCATTTCGGTCATCCTCAGCCGCTTCCTCGATCAGGGCGAGGGACGCCTCCGGTGGCAGTGCGGCGGCCCTGAGCCAATCGTACGACCGGCGGTACTCCTTCACGAGGGCCGGATCGTCGATGGTGTCCCCGCTGTGCAGTGCCTCCGTGTAGACCAGGGGAGGGGCGTCGGGGAAGGTCATGACCTTGGCCGTGCCCAGCATGAAAGGGTGCGCCCCGCAGTTCCACGGAAGGATCTGGGGAACGATCCGGTGGCGGCGTGCCAGCGCCGCGATGTGCTCGAGTTGTTCGGCCGTCTGGTCCGGCGGAAGGATCGGCTGGCGCAGGAGCGACTCGGACAGGATCGCCCAGTACATCGGCGTCTTGTGGTTGTCCTCAAAGAGGCGGGCCCGTGCCAGTCGGGCGCTGACCTTCTCCTCCACCTCCTCGTCCGGGGCAAGAGGATGTGTCGCGCGCACCACCGCCCGCGCGTACGCGTCCGTCTGCAGCAGACCCGGGATCAGCGTCGGGCACCACTCCTCGATGGTCTCCGCGTGCTTCTCCGCCTCCAGCACCCGCTCGAAGTAGCTCGCGTGGCCTCGCCGTTTCGCCCGCCGCACGTCCTCGCAGCGCCGCCGGAAGAAGCCGTCCGTCCCGAGCACCTGGTCCACGTGCTCAGCCAGTTCGGCCGGCATCCGGCGCGTGCCGCGTTCGATCTCGCTGAGATGGCTGGGGCCGTAGAAGCTGCCCTCGACCAGTTGCTGGAGCGTCAGTCCCGCCTCCTCCCGTTTCCACCGCAACTCGCTGCCGTAGAAGGTCGGGACGCCCGCCGAGCCGTCGATGTCCTTGCGCTGCCCCATCGCCCACCGTCCCTGGTGCCGTGTACCGCCCGTTTCCCGGGGTTCCCCGGCCCGTACCAACTGCACCGCGCATACGTGCAGTTCAGGGCGGGGATCCCGAACCTCTTTCACGCTACGCCGCTCGGCATCACGCTGTGAGCAGTTCGTCACACAGCGCACTGGAAGGTGTGATCCCGCCCATGTACGACCACTCCGAAGCCGACGACTGCGCCGAGGAGCTGCGTGCCGCCCTCGCCGAGCACGGCATCACGCTCCCGTCCCTTCGCGTCGACCTGCCGACCTTCGCCGCCCGCTACCCGGCCCGGCCGCTGATCTCGCTCGGCAACTGCAACCTGCTGACCGCCCGGACGCTGGTCGCCGCGCTCCGCAAGGGAGCCGCATGATGAGCCGGCCGCCCCTGACGCTGGACCTGCTCGCGACCCCGGCCGCCGTGTCCGGCGTGCGCCGCGCCCTGCGCGACTACGGCGTCGACCTCCAGCTCTGCGCGACCGAGCTCCTCACCAACGTGATCCGCCACGTCGGTGAGGGAACGCCCGTGACGGTCCGGGTGTCGTGCGGCGGCGGCCGTACGCGTCTGGAGGTCACCGACCCCGACCCGCGTGCCCTGCCCGTCCTGTGCGCGACGGCCGCCGCCGACGACGAGTCGGGCCGGGGCCTTGTGCTGCTCGACGCGCTGACCCTGCGGTGGGGCGTGGGGCAGGGGCCCGGCGGCAAGACCGTGTGGTGCGAGCTGGCGGCGTGGCGGACAGGGGGCTGCGACCGGCTCCGGCCAGGACAGGGCGCGAGCCATGAAGTGCCCGTCGTTCACGGCGGAGCTTCGGGGGAGCAGAATTCGCACGAACCGTTCATCGAGGGCGATCCGGATCAGGAGGTCGTCCAGCGCTGCACCGTCTCGTCGTCGCGGACGAGCCACGTGCCGTCGCCGAGCGGCACGGCAGTGACCCCCGGCGTCTGCGGGTAGTCGAGTTCGGCGAGGGGCCTGAGCGTGTGGGCGTCGAGGAGGAGGTGGGTGCCCTCCTCGGCCCACTGTTCCTCGGCCGTCACGACCAGGATCCGCTTGTCGTCGACGAAGCCCGGGGTGTAGCCGACGAAGACCCTTTCGTCCGGGAGCACGTCGCCGGCCTCGATGATCACGTCGTCGGCGCCGTCCTGCGTGCGGCAGAGGTATCCGCCGCCGACGTCCTGGATGACCAGCGCCCCCTCCGGGCCGACGCCGACGCAGGCTTCCGTGACGGTGCCTGTGGCCCGCACGTCGAGCCTGCCGTTCGTGTGGGTGACCAGGAAACACAGGGTGCCGTCCTGACCCATGGAGGCGGTGAGAAGAACCTCGGGTCGCGCGTCAGGAAACCCCTGGAACTCGTACGCTGCGGCGCGGGACGGCAGGACGTGCTCGGCGAGCACCTCGCCGGTGGCCAGGTCGAGGGCGCGGCAGATGTCGCCCGGGGAGAGTCCGTCGGCTCCGAGGGGTCCGGCCATGGTCGTCAGAAGGACACGGCCGGCCGGGTCGGGCGTGCACGCGCCGGAGGCCTCAGGCGAATGCTGCCAGTCCCCGTGGCGATGCTCCCAGCGGACGGTTCCGTCGGCCTCGTAGACAGTGACGGCCTGCCGGCTGCTGATGGCCAGGGCGCCCTCGGGCAGCGGTGAGCAGTACGTGCCGGAAGTGTGGGGATCCGGGTCGGTCCACGTCGCGCGGTCGGCGAGCACCCGGGACGGATCAGCGTCGACCTTGCCGATGGTGATCGTGCCTTCGTGCCGGGTGACGAGCCAGTGCACCCCGTCGCGCAGCAGCGAGCCGTCCAGGTTCCCCAAGGCCTCAGCAATACCGGGTACGGGCTCACTGGCGAGCAGCCGTGCGGGTACGCGGGGGTAGTTCATGTGCGCGTCCTAGTTCGTGTCCGGGGTGTGACGGCTGGGCCAGTAGAACTGCCGCCGGTGGGTGGGATTGTCGCCACCGTAGGTGGGGCCTGCGAGCATGCCCTCGATGCGGATGATAGGGGCGCAGAACTCGGGGCACACACTGCGCATCGCGGCCCCGTGAATGGGCAGCCAGTCATCCGAACCCTTGTTGTGCAGGCGGCTGAGGTAGTGCAGGATGTTCTGCTCCGCATGCCCACCTGGGACGTTCGGCGGTGTCGGGGGGAGGTACTGATCGTTCGGGAGGGGATACAGGCCCATCTCCTGAGCCAGCTTCCGCTGGGCCGGCGTCAGCTTGCTCTTGCTGGTCCCGGCGACGATGAGAACGTCCTTGCCATCGTGGCGCGTGGCAATGATCGCGACAGTCTGGTGCTTCTGTCCGCGAGTGGGCAGGACCTGGGAGATCTTGTGCGCCATGTCCTCCAGGCTCTGCATACAGGGCGCCAGCCCGAGGGGATCGGCCTCGGTGGCGGGGTTGTTGACGTAGCCGGCGGGGTTGGGGGCGGGGTCCAGGCCGAGGGGGTCGGGGCTGACGTAGCGGCCGGCCTCGGGGTCGTAGTGGCGGAAGAAGTTGTAGTGCAGACCGGTCTCGGGGTCGGCGTACTGGCCGGGGAAGCGCAGCGGGGTGTGTGCCGTGGCGTCCCGGTTCCAGGCGGTGGCGCCCCACTGGGTGGCGCGGCTGTGCCAGGCGGTGGCGCCGGTGTGGTCGACGAGTTCGGTGGGTGTGCCGACGAGGTCGGTGACGATCGCGAAGAAGCGGGCGTCGACGGAATCCTGGTCGCCGCCGGGGCCCTGCGTCGTGCGGCGCTCGGCCTGGGCGATCGGGCGGTGGCCGTCGTACTCCCAGGTCAAGGTGGTGCCGGTGGAGGAGTCGGTCTGTTCCGCCAGACGGCTGCCGTCCCAGCTGAAGAGGGTCTCGGCAACGACGGTCCCGTCGGAGGCGTGCCGGCGCTTGGCAGTTCGGCGGCCCAGCGGGTCGTAGCGGTAGGTCCATCGGGTGCCGTCGGGTGTGATGCATGCGGTCAGCCGGTCGGCCGCGTCCCATTCGTAGCGCCAGATGTCCGGCTTGCGGGATATTCGCTTCTTGCGCCGTTCGACGATGCGGCCGGCCGCGTCGTAGGTGTAGTGCAGCGCTCCGGCGGATTGCAGCCGGTTGCCGTTGTACGCACGCGGGCCCCGGGACTCGGAGTGCGGGGCCTTGTCGGGCCAGTGGGCGGAGGTCTGGTTGCC
This sequence comes from Streptomyces sp. NPDC054847, assembly GCF_053610925.1. NCBI lineage: Bacteria > Bacillati > Actinomycetota > Actinomycetes > Kitasatosporales > Streptomycetaceae > Streptomyces > Streptomyces sp. NPDC054847. The sequence continues at coordinate 5,380 of NZ_JBSGZJ010000130.1, forward strand.
CTCGCTGTCGTAGGCGTAGGTCTCGGTCCATCCGTGGGACTCGACCCGCAGGGGCCGTCCGGCCGGGTCGAGTTCGTAATGCCTGCGCTTGCCGGTCAGCCCGTCGGTGACGGTCTCCAGCCGGTCGTCGGCGCGGTAGGCGTAGAGGCGGCGGCTGAGGGTCCGGTCCCGGGCGGTGAGGCGTTGCTCCCGGATCCGGCCCGCGGCGTCGTAGGCGGTGCCGAGGACCACGGGCTGCTCGGCGCCGCCGAAGGACCGGGCCACCTCGCGGCCGGTGGCGTCGTGGTCGAACGCGATGCCGTGGCCGTCGAGGGCCACGTGCGTGCGGTTGCCCAGCTCGTCGTGAGTGAGGCGGGTGGTGGACCCGCTGGGGGTGACCCGCAGGGTCCGGCGCGAGAGGGCGTCGTAGCCGTACCGGCTGGTGTGTCCGTCCACGGTCTCGGCGACGGTGCGGCCCATGGCGTCCCATTCGAGGGCGAGGACGGAGTCGGCGGAGCGCGCCTCGGTGAGGCGGCCGGACCGGTCGTAGGTGTAGGTGGTGACGGCGCCCTCGACGTCGCGGGCGATGACGCGGCCGGCGTCGTCCAGGTGTGTGGTGACGGTCTGCCCCAGCGGGTTGGTGCGGCTGTGTCCGCGGCCCGAGGGGTCGTAGCTGTAGTGCAGGGTGCGGCCGTCGAAGTCGGTCTCGGAGACCAGGCGTCCCACGGTGTCGTATGTGTAGGTCCAGGTCAGTCCGGCGGTGTTGCGCACCTCGGTGAGGCGCAGTTCGGTGTCGTAGCGGAAGTCGTAGCGGGCGCCGTCGGGAGTGGTGCGGGAGGCCGGCTGGTCGAAGTGGGTGTACTCGTAGGTCGTGACGCCGCCGTTGGCGTCGGTCTCGGTGAGGCAGTTGCCCTCCCCGTCGTAGGTCCACCGCTGGGTGGCGCCGTCGGGGCGGGTGTGTGAGGCGAGGTGCCCTTCGACGGTCCACGCGCATGTGGTGGTGGCGCCGTCGGCATCGGTGACGGAGACGGGCCGGCCGAACGCGTCGCGGACCAGGGTGGTCGTCCTGCCCTGGGCGTCGGTGTGGGCGAGGACCATGCCGGCATCGTCGTTGCGGTAGGTCCGGCTGTTGCCCAGCGGGTCGGTGACCGCGGCGAGGGCGCCGTTCGGGTCGTACGCGTAGCGGGTGGTGACCCCGTCCGGTGTGGTCAGGGAGACGTTGTTGCCGCGGTCGTCGTAGGTGCGGCGCCACACGCTTCCGTCGGCGGCGGTCACGACGGTGGGCAGGCCCCGCTCGTCGTACTGCGTGGTGGCGAGGGAGCCGTCCGGCTCGCGTACGGACGTGGGGTTTCCGTCCTCGTCCCAGGTGTAGGTGACGCTGCGGCCCTGGCTGTCGGTGCGGCTCTGGAGCCGGTCGTAGCGGTCCCAGACCTGGCTGACCGTGTTGCCCAGGGGGTCGGTCTCCGCGACGACCTGAAGGAGGCGGTTGAAACGGAAGACGCTCGTGGCGCCGGTGGAGTCCGTGTAACGGGTGATGCCGCCCTCGCTGTCGTAGGAGAATCGCGACGACAGGAAGCCGTCGGGTCCCACGGTCCGGACCACCCGGCCCGCGGCGTCGTAGACGTACAGGTAGGTGGACCCGTTGCGGTCGGTCCATGCGGTGATGCGGCCGGTGGGGTCGTAGGTGAAGCGCGTCGCCGTGCCGGAGGAGTTGGTGACGGCATCGAGGTTTCCGTCCGCGTCGTATCCGTACGACATGACGGTGACCGGCCCCTGCGGGGTGTGCAGACTCAGGGCGGTGATCCGCCTGTCGGCCACGTCCACCTTGACCGTGTAGCCGCCGCTGTGGGACACCGTGGAGGGAGCGCCGTCCGGGCGGCGGGCGAGGACGACGGTGTTGTCGTGGCGGTCCCTGATCTCGGTGAGCCAGTAGGCCGGGGAGGTGCGGTACGGACTTCCGGTGAACGAGCGGGTGAGCCCCCCGGGTTCGGACAGGGTGTAGGTGGTTTCGTCCTCGTGCACGCCGCCGTGGGCGAGGGCGATCCGCGGTCCCTCGGTGGGCAGGACCCGATCGTCGCCGGGCTGCGGGAGCCGTGGGTAGACGAGGCACGATCCGTCGTTGCGCGCCCAGACGACACCCGGTCCTACGGGGTCGGCTTCCAGGCGCTCGTCGAACAGTGAGGACCAACTGCGGCCGAACCAGTGACCGTAGCGGTACTTCGACAGGTGTGTACGGTCCACGACGAGGGGGAGCACTCCGGGCAGGGAGAGGTCGACCTGCGGCAGGGTCATCTCCCCCGTCGCGATGTCGACCGGGTCCGACTTGCACGTCTTTCGGTCCAGCGGGACGGAGTGGCGACGCGCGTCGTCACGGACCTCGCGCAGTCCGTTCGGCCTCGTCCGGGCGCTGTCGCCGTCACCGCGGCGACGGCGGTGGTCGCCCGCGCCGCCGGAACCGTCCCGGCCGTCGTCGTCCTTGCGCCGGCGGGCGAGGCGTTCGCGGATGTCGTCGTCGTTGTTCTTGTGGTCCTTGGATATCTGCTTGACGGCCTTGGGCAGGGTCTCGCCGACGTGGTCGCCCATGGTCTTGGCCGACTTCACCAGAGCGCCCATGGCCTTCTCTATGACGGGGTCCAGTGCGTCGGCGATGTCGTCCCGGCCCTTGTTGCGGCCCTGGGCCGTCTTCGCCTTCGTCAGCTTGCCGGCGGTCTTGCCGTGGATGCCGACGCTCACCAGGTTCAGCCTGGTGCCGGCCTGATCATGCTCGTCGTGCTCGATGTGGAAGCCCGGGCCCTTGGGGCCTTTGCCACCACCGCCTCCGGCGGAGGCGAGATTCATGCCCTCCTTGGCGCCCTGGACACCCTGGTCGAAGCCGTCCTTCCCGGCCTGCTTCGTCTGGTCGAGGTTCACACCGTTCTGCACGCCCAGTGCGTTCGCCCCCAGTTGGACCACCAGGTCCGCGGCCATGTTCTCCAGCGCCGCCACGGCCGGCTCGGTCATCACCGCCACGATGTGACCGACCGCCTCCTCCATCGCACCCGTGATGAGCTTCAGCAACTGCTTCTTCGTGAAAGCGATCGCACCGGCGCCGAGCAGTGCCGACAGACCACCGGTCACGGGGATCAGCGCCAGGGCGAGACCTGTCTGGCCGGCCAGAATGCCGAGCTCCGCGACCGCCTTCCACTTCATGGCCTCGATGGCGCCCGCCGCCATGTCGAGTGCGCCCGCGATCGTCCGGGCCGCGGAGATCATGTCCTTCAGGTGCTTGCCCTTGACCTTGCCCCAGTGCTCGTTCAGCGCGTCCATCGCCTCGCCGTGACCCGACGACAGCAAACGCTCCATGTGGTTGTTGGCGAGCTGACCGTCGTCGGCGAGGTCGTCCGCGAACTCCCGCAACGCGTCCGCCATGTCCCGGTAGGCGTCCTCGTCGACGTTGGGCCAGTTCACCCCCACCAGATCCAGCAGCGTGTCCGCCCAGTCCGGCACTGTGACAGCCATGACCGCGTCCCCCGTATCAGCTGTAGATCATCCAGCCGAACAGTCCTACCACGGCCGCAGACCTTGGAATAATCCGTGATGCGGCCAAGCCGGGCTACGGTCGGGCCAGTTGGGGCACTGCTCACCTGCGTATCCGGGTGGAGACGAGGCCCGCGCTGTTCGTCACGGGCGACATCATGGCGCGGCCGCCCGGGCCGATGTCGGCGGCGTCCGTTTCAATGGCGCCATGGACGAACGGGAAGAGCCTGCGCTCCATCTGGACGAACTCCTGTCAGTGGTGCACCGGGTGGCCGCCCCGGGGACGGGCGACCTCAACTGCGGTACGCCGGGGCATCCTTCGGGGCACATATGCCTGGCGCCCTCGGAGGCGATCGGCCTTCCCGCGCTCCAAGAGGCGCTCGGCGGGCTGTACGGCCGGCCGCGGAACCTCGCCATGGGCGGGTTCGCCGACCCGACGGTGACCGCGCGGACCGGGCTGCCGCTGCTGGCCCCGTTCGGCGAGCGGATCGTGGAGATGCGCGGATGGGTTTTCGCGGACCGGTGGATCGGGTGCGGCAGCGCGCGGGCAGGGGACGACGTCCGGCTCGTGGCGCTGGTGGCCGAACGGGAGGACCCCGCGGCGCGGACGGCGGAGCTGACGTCCTGGGTGGACGGGGTCGTCGCCGTCACGGGATGGGACACGAGCCGGCTGCGGACGTTCGACTGGGCGGCGGTCGAGAACCGGCTCGGGACGGCGCTGCCGAGCGACTACAAGCAACTGGCCGAGATCTTCGGCACCGGCGCGTTCGACGGCTTCCTCGCACTCCAGACGCCGGATGCGTCCTGTGTGAGCGCGGACATCGTCCGGCACACCGAGTGGCTGGGCGAGTGGGCGAGGACGCGCGGCAGCGAGCTGTGGAGGCCGTACGAGGTGTATCCGGTGCCGGGCGGGCTGCTGCAGTGGGGGAGTACGGAGCAGGCGCACGGGTTCTACTGGCTAACCGAGGATCCCGACCCCGACAGGTGGCCCGTCCTCGTGACTGAGGACATTCCCGACTCGTGGGTCCGGTTCGACGGCACGACCGCCGAGTTCGTCCACCGGATGCTCACCGAACGGGAGCACCCCTGCTCGACGGCCCGCTACTTCGACACCCACTGGTTCGAGAGCCACGAGAGCGAGTCGCCGGCGTGACACCCCTGTGGTCCGCCACGAGACGGAAGTTTCCGATCGGAGCCGAGATCCGGGGCACCGTCGAGAAGGCCGCTCCCTTCGGCATCTTCGTCTCCGTCGAAGGTGTGCGGCCCTACGGTGCGGTCGCGGATGTCGCCGGAATGCGCAAGGAGGCAGCCGACGATTCGGTGGTGATCCGGCCCGGCGAGGGCGATCCGGTCACCGGTGTCGTGGCCGGGCACTCGGATCACAACGAGCAGTTGAAGATCCACCTGACGTGATGTCCCCGCACTGACGTGACGCCCTCGAAGCGTGACGTCATCGCAGGTGGGGTGCCGGGAATGTCCCTCGGGGTGATCAAGCGGCGGGAGCTGTTGTACAGTCCGCGCCCCGTCATGACGTAAGGAAGCCGCCCATGCGAACCCGCCCCATCCGGAGTGCCGCCGTGTTCGTCCTCCCGCTCGCGCTCACGCTGACCGCGTGCGGCACGGAGGCGGAGCCGGCCGGGAGCCCTGAGACGGCGGCGGCGTCGTCCCCGTCGACCGCCTCTTCCGAGCAGGCCGAGGCGCCCGAGACGGCGGAGGACTTCCTCGCCCTCGCCGAGAAGGCGATGGCCGAGGAGCCGGCCTGGTCCTTCTCCGTCAAGGGGGAGGAGGGGCTGACGTCCCAGGGACAGAGGAGCGCCGCGACCTACGAGGGCACCGTGCGGCGTGCCGTCGGACGGGCGGCGCTGCACTCGCAGGGCGTCAGCACCAGCAGCAAGGGCAAGAAGAAGACCGAGGAGCTGTACGTCATCGGCGAGGCGGGCCATCTGAAGGAAGGCTCGGCCGAGTGGAAGGCCGTGTCACCCGCCGATCCGGAGATGCGGAACAAGGCCGACGACCCGATCGCGGTCATCCACGAGTTCCGGATGTACGCGCAGGCCACCGGCGGCGACGTCAAGGTGACCGAGAAGGACGGCGGCGGCACGGTCGAACTCCGCGTCACGAGCGGGAAGCAGAAGCTGAGCGCCGTCCAGCAGCGAGCCTGGGCCAAGAAGGCGAAGCGCGAGTTCGAGCCCACGGCCGAGCAACTCCGCGAGGCCGGCATCCCGGTGGACGACGCGCGGCTGACCCTCTCCGGCCTGGAGGAGGTGCTGCTCCTGGACGCGGAGACCTACCGGATCAGGAGTCACCGCCTCGACTTCGGCTTCCTGATTCCCTACAACGGGCAGGACATGGCCTTCGAGCAGCAGGTGACCATGGAGAACCAGGGCGCGTACGACGGCGAAATCGAGCTCCCCGCGGATCTGCGCGGCTGAGAAGGCCGCTGGGGCCCGGGGGCCCGCGGCCTGTGCCGGCCGGCCCAGCCGCGCGCCCCCGCGACGGGCTCAGTACCAGAACGCCTTGATCACGGCGTCGCCCCTCGCCGCCGCCTTCACATAGAAGGTGAGCAGGCCCGAGTGGTGCTCGAAGAAGACGTTCTTGACGTCCGCCTCGTCCCAGGCGGAGAACGGCGCGCGGAAGGCGGTACCGGCGCGGTCCCAGAACGCGTCGAACGGCAGCCCGTCGAGGAACGCGGCCGCCCGCGCCACGCCCGTCGGGCAGAGGAGCGCGAACGGTGGCTGCTCCTCCGACGGATGGCGCACGACACGGCCGCCGAACACGGGCAGCTCCCAGAGCCCGTCCCCGGCCTCCGGCCGGCCGGCGGCCGTCCCGTAGAACTCGTGGACCATGGCGAAGTCCTTGTCGATGGACTCCGCGAGCCCGGCCTCGTACTCCTCCTCGTGCCTCTCCCAAGCAGCCAGCATGAACTCCGTCAGGCCGCTGTGATCGTCCTTGACCTCGGAGTCCGGTACGGCGCGCAGATGCATGTGGAACGACACGGGTCTCCCCGGGGCCGGGGCGACCCTCTGTTCGGGCCGCGTAGACGGAACTGACGGGAAGGGAACGTAGCGCGGGCCACGGACAACGGCGGTCGCGCCCGGGCCACTTGTGTCCGGTATGTCTGTCGCCTGGTTCTCGGCCGGGTCGGCGATGTATAACCGGCCAGCCTTGAGGCGCGGCACGTCGTGCCGCCACTGTTCCGACGAGCCAAGGATCACCCGTGCTGCGCTCCTCCGTTAAGTTCTCGTCCGCGCTCGCCCTGGTCGGCGTGATGTCGCTGGTGTCGGCCTGTGGTGGGGGTGAGGAGCCGGCCGGCTCTGCCGCCGCCTCGGCCGGTGCGGCGGCGCAGGGGGACAAAGAGGTGACGGGTGGTTCGGCGTCGCCCAGTGCGTCCGCGTCCGCTTCGGCCTCCCCGTCCGCCTCCGCGTCACCCTCGGCCTCCGCTTCCGCTTCCGCGTCGGCCAAGGCGTCCGGCAGCACGGCACCGAAGGCCACGGCCACGAGCGGCGGCAACGCGGGCCCGGGCAGCGGTTCCGGTGACGAGCCCGCCGCGCCCTCCACCCCGAACTTCCCCGTGCCGGTGAACGTCGGCAACGCCACCCAGGTCATCACGGTCGAGGCCCGCGGCTCGTACGCCACGGTCACGGCCTGGCAGAAGGGCTCCGCCGGCTGGAAGGCGCAGTTCTCGACGAGCGCCGGACGCGTCGGATCGAACGGGGTGACCGACGGCGCCACCCGCCGGCAGAACACGTACACCACCCCCACCGGCACCTACACGATCACCGAGGGCTTCGGTGTCGAGTCGAGCGGCACCGCCATGCCGTACACCAAGGTCAACGACAGTCACTGGTGGGTCCAGGACCCGGAGTCGAAGTTCTACAACTCGATGCACACCGAGGCGGGCGCGGACTTCCCGCTGACCGAGTCCGGCGACCGCGGCAGCGAGCACCTGATCAACTACCCGACGCAGTACGCCAAGGCCCTGGTCATCAACTTCAACCGCTGGCCGGCCACTCCCGGCCGGGGCGCGGGAATCTTCCTCCATGTCAACGGCAGCGGCGCCACCGCCGGCTGCGTGTCGGTGCCGCGCGCGACGATGGAGCAGTTCATGGGCTGGGTCAAGCCGTCCGCGAACCCGCGCATCGCGATCGGCTGACAGAACAGAGCGGACATCGAGGAGATTCGGGCGGCACGTGGAGATACTTCCTCGCATCGGCGTGCCCGGTGCCCGCTTCGGGCGGACACGGGCCTCCGTACGAGCGGCCCGAGGTGCCCCGGACTCCGCCTTCCGGCGTGCCGCCGACGCCACCCTGACGGACATGTACGTCACGGCGGCGGGCGGACACGAGGACGGTGAAGGGCGCGGTGACGGCTTCTTCGAGTTCCTCGAGTACGACGACACCGGCGTCCTTCACGCCGTGGAGGTGGCGTCGCCCGCACCCGTCACCCTGGACGGGATCGTGCTGCTCGGGCGGCCCGAGGCCGAGGTGGTCGCGGAACTCCGTGGCCTGGGACACGAGGTGAAGGCCGCCGGGGACGCGGAGGGGTGGGCGCTGCCCGCCCTCGGTGTGGTGCTCGGCGGCACGGCGCAGGACGCGGACGGCTTCGAGAGCGTGCGGCTGCGGGCCACCGCCGTCGGCGACGACGCGTTCGAGTTCTTCGAGCCGCCGGGCGGCTCCCGCCCGGCGGCCGCCGGGCCCGCCGAGGTCGTGGCGCACCGCGGCATCGGCCCGGTACGCCTCGGATCGGCACGCGCGGACATGCGACGGCTGCTCGGAGGCGGAATCGGGTCCGTCCCCGAGTTCGGCGGCGCCGGGCAGGACAACTTCTTCGAGGCCGGGGTCGTACTCACGTACGACGCTGACGAGACGGTCGTGCGCCTCGCGTTCACACGGCCGGCGTCGGTCGGCCACGGTGGTGTGTCGCTCCTCGGGCGGCCGATGAGCGACGTGCGGGCGGACGCCCTGGCCCGGGGGATGCGGTTCGTCGAACGGGAGGCGGAGCTGTTCTTCCCCGATGCCGGGTTCGGTGTGCTGACCGCGCGCGACGCGCCGGACCTGCCGACCACGGCCGTGGTGCTGTCGGCCGGCCGTCGGGGCGGTGACCCGGCGGCCGGGGAGCATGCGGAGGGAACGGGCCTTCTGTGGTGACGTGTCCGTCCGGGAGCCGTCCGGCCACTTCCGGGGATTGCGGAACGGTCCGCCGGGGCACGTCCACCGGCCGAAAAGGACGACCGGGGCCGCCACCCCCCACAGGAGAGGCCCCGGTCGTCGTTCGTGGCGGGGGCCCGAGGGCGCCCCGTACTAACCTCAGCGCCGAGAGTGCTGTTTCTGTCACACCGCGCCGAGTCGCAAACTTGTTGCAAGTTGTACGAGGCGTGGACGTGGGACCTTAAAAGGACGTAGCGTGCTGATTCGCGCAGGACAGCGCGGCAGTGGTGACCAGCTGCGGTACGGAACGACGGGTTGAGGTAGTGCTGGGGGACGACGCGGAGCTGACCGCCGCCGTGCTCGCGGCTCAGGATGGGGACGAGGACGCCTTCCGGACTGTGTACCGCGCCGTGCATCCGCGGTTGATCGGCTATGTGCGCACGCTCGTCGGCGACGCCGACGCGGAGGACGTCGCCTCCGAGGCGTGGCTCCAGATCTCCCGGGACCTCGACAGGTTCAGCGGGGACGCCGACCGGTTCCGTGGCTGGGCCGCACGGATCGCCCGCAACCGTGCGCTGGATCACATCCGGATGCGGGGCCGCCGGCCGGCCGTTGGCGGTGACGAGACCGAACTGACGGGCAGGGCCGCCGACTCCGACACGGTCGACGAGGCGCTGGAGTCCATCTCCACCAGCAGCACCATGGCGCTCATCGCCCAACTGCCGCAGGATCAGGCCGAGGCGGTCGTACTGCGGGTCGTGGTCGGCCTCGACGCCAAGAGCGCGGCCAAGACCCTCGGCAAGCGGCCCGGGGCCGTCCGGACGGCCGCGCACCGCGGCCTGAAGCGGCTCGCGGAACTCCTGGGAGCCGACGGTTCCGCCTTCGAAGGCGGGGACCGGCCTCCCACGGACGTGACTCGCCGGGGTGGGGAGGACCCCTCGGAGAGCGCTTCGGAACTGGGCGGACTGCCCACCCAGCGCGGCTCCCGCCCCGGTGCGACGGCACCCGCCGGTGTGACGCATTCACGCCTGCGGACGCAGAAGGACATGTGATGGCCGACGAGCGGTACGAGTGGCTTGACAGGGACGCGGCGGAGCGACTGCTGCGTGGCGAGCCTGTCGAGGTCACGGACGAACGCGCCCGTGCCGAGGCCGCACGACTCGCCGCCACCCTCGACAGCGCGGTACGGAACCCCGGCTACGGCTACGAAGACGGTGAACTGCCCGGTGAAGCGGCCGCGATGGCCGCGTTCCGCAAGGCCAGGGCCGAGTCGACGGCAGCGGCGGGGACTTCGCTCGGGACCGTACGGGTCACCCGTTCCCGCCGCGGCGACCGGCCGGCCCGCGGTGTCGGATTCGCCAGGCCTGTCCGGTTCGGGATCGCGGCGGCGTTCGCGGGCTGCGCCATCGGCGGTGTCGCCGTCGCCGCCGGCAGCGGTGTGCTGCCCACCTTCGGCGACGACGGTCCCACGCCCGCGTCCTCCGTGTCGGCCGCGGCGACACCGGGACCGCTCACGTCCCCGTCGCCGAGCGGCGGGAAGGCCGGCGCGGCATCCCGTCCTCCGGGCGCCACCGGCACACCGCCGGGTCTGCCGCCCGTGACGGGCAGCGCGACCCCGGCACCCGGCGACACGGGCGGGAGCACGCCCGGCCTGCCGGCCGGGGACGGTGCGGCCACGCCGGGCGGCGAGGACCCGTCGAAGGCCGACCTGTACCGCAGGTCCGTCGAGGCGTGCCGTGACTACCGCAGCGGCCGGATCGACGCGGACCGCAAGCGCCGGCTGGAGGTGGCCGCCAAAGGCGCCGAGCGGGTGGAGCGGTTCTGCGACGAACTGCTCGGCGGCGGCACGGGCGACGGCGGCAGCCCGGGCGGCGAGAACGGCAACGAAGGCGACGACCGCGAAGAGGGCGACCGCGACGGGAGCGGCAAGGACGGCGGGAAGAACTCCGGCGGCTCCGGCGGCGACAGCGACTCGGGCAGCTCCGAGGGCGCACCGCAACTCCTCCCCGACACCCCGCAGGTCTCCTACTCGCTCGTCCCCGACCCGGCCGCGACACCGTGGGCGACCGGATCCGACTCGCTGGCGGCCGCCACCATTCGAGCTCTCTGACCTGCGCTTTCACAGGGCCAGGCGCGGGGTGTGACGTTTTTTTCGGCTGCGGCGCAGTAGATAGTGAGCCGACTGGTCATCGGCGGCGCAACGAGCCGGGGTTCCCCCCGTACCTACGGCTCAGCGCAACGGCGCGGGCGGGACACGTTCCCCCGGTCC
>NZ_JBSGZJ010000131.1:0-16246 GCF_053610925.1 Streptomyces sp. NPDC054847
GCATGTGCCCGCGCTAGCGTGAGCGCATGGAAACGCTGGACGGACTGCCGCTGCTCGCCTTCGCCGGCCTGCCGGAGCTCGAGGCATGGCTCGAGGAGCACCACGGGACCGCGCCGGGGCTGTGGGTCGAACTGGCGAAGAAGGGGTCCGGGGTGCCCTCGCCGAGCGCGGGCGACGTCAACGACGCGGCGCTCTGCTACGGCTGGATCACGGGCCTGCGACGCTCCCGCGACGACGTCCGCTACCTCCAGAAGATCACCCCCCGCCGGCCGCGCAGCACGTGGTCGCAGGTGAACGTCAAACGCGTCGAGGAGCTGAAGGCCGCGGGCCGGATGCGCGAGGCGGGACTCGCGGAGGTCGCCGCCGCCGAGGCGGACGGCCGCTGGGAGGCCGCGTACGCGTCGCAGCGCGACGCCGAGGTGCCACCGGACCTGACGGCCGCCCTTCGGGACGACCCGCGGGCGCGGGAGGCGTTCGAGAGCCTCGGCAGGACGGAGCGGTACCAGATCGTCCTCGGCCTGCTGAAGGCCCGGACGGACCGCACCCGCAAGGCCCGCTTGGAGCGGACGCTCGCCGCGCTGGCCTCCGGTGGCCCGGTGCGCTGACCCGCCGTGCGGCCTCGGACAGCCCGCTGCGCTACCGGAACGCGGACCAGGGCCCGGCCGCTGTGCGATGGCCGGACCCTGATCTCGGGCGCGCGGCACGGGACCGTACCGGACCGTGCACCCTGTCTGTGAAGTTGATGCCGCCCGACGGTGCGAGGCTGGCGCGACAGGACGTTCGCGCCGCCGGGCGGGGTCTTGGGTCGCCGCCCGAAGCGGCGAAGCCGCGATGCGGCGTGAAGGATCGGTCGTCCGCGCCGCGGGCGGGGTCCTGCTGGAGGGTGAAGAGGGGACCGCGGCGGGGCGATCGGCTGCCGCGGAGAACGTTCTTCAGGTCAGAACGGGTCCGGGAGCCTTCACCACCGCACTGGCATCGCACGCCGCCGCGGTCCTCGCTTCAGCCCGCTGCACGCACCACCCCTCATCCGGGTCCGTGCCGCGGGCTCACGCCCGGGGCCGACCTCCCGTCGGTCCCTGGGCGCGGGTCTCGCTGTCAGTCCTCGCGCAGGGCGCGGACCGCCTCCTCCACGCGCTTGCCGTACTCGGGGTCGGCGGCGTGGAAGTGGGCCAGGTTCTTCTCGATGACGTCGTCGCGCGTGACCTGGGAGAGGCCGCCCGCGATGTTGGCCACGAGCCGGCCCTTCTCCTCCTCGGACATCAGCCGGTACAGCTCGCCCGCCTGGAAGAAGTCGTCGTCCTTGGTGTGCGCGGGCGCCTCGTGGGTGCCCGTCCAGCCGTGGACGGCGAGCGGGGCGGAGAGCGCCGCGTCCGTCTGGGCGGGCCCGGAGTAGGAGTTGGGCTCGTAGTTCTTGTCGTGGCGCGAGCCGTTGCGGGTCGCCATGAGGCCGTCACGGCCGTAGTTGTCCGCGACCGTCGCCTTCGGCGCGTTCACCGGCAGCTGGGTGTGGTTGACACCGAGGCGGTAGCGGTGGGCGTCGGCGTAGGCGAACAGCCGGCCCTGGAGCATCTTGTCCGGCGAAGGGCCGATACCGGGAACGAAGTTGTTCGGAGAGAACGCGGCCTGCTCGACCTCCGCGAAGACGTTGTCCGGGTTGCGGTCGAGGACCAGACGGCCGACCCGCTGCAACGGGTAGTCGGCGTGCGGCCACACCTTGGTGAGGTCGAACGGGTTGAAGCGGTAGTCGGCCGCCTCCGCCGCAGGCATGACCTGCACGTACAGCGTCCAGGACGGATTCACCCCGCGCTCGATGGCCTGGAGCAGGTCCGTCTGGTGCGAGTTGGCGTCCTTGCCGACCAGTTCCGCGGCCTGCTCGGAGGAGAGCGAGCGCACGCCCTGGTTGGTCTTGAAGTGGTACTTCACGAAGAAGGCCTCGCCCGCCTCGTTGGTCCACTGGTAGGTGTGGGAGCCGTAGCCGTTCATGTGGCGGTACGAGGCGGGGATGCCACGGTCGCCCATCAGCCAGGTCACCTGGTGCGTCGCCTCGGGGGCGTGCGCCCAGAAGTCCCATACGTTGTCCGGCTCCTGACGGCCCGTGAACGGGTCACGCTTCTGGGAGTGGATGAAGTCGGGGAACTTGATCGGGTCCTTGATGAAGAACACCGGGGTGTTGTTGCCGACGAGGTCGTAGTTGCCCTCTTCGGTGTAGAACTTCACGGCGAAGCCGCGGGGGTCACGGACCGCGTCCGCACCGCCGAGGGAGTCGGCGACGGTGGAGAAGCGCAGGAACGTCTCCGTGCGCTTGCCGACCTGGGAGAGGAAGTCCGCCTTCGTGTAGCCGGTGACGTCGTCGGTCACCTCGAAGTACCCGTACGCGCCGGAGCCGCGGGCGTGCACCACGCGCTCCGGGATGCGCTCACGGTTGAAGCGCGCGAGCTTCTCCAACAGGTGCTGGTCCTGAAGGAGGATGGGGCCACCGACGCCGGCGGTGGCGGAGTTCTGGTTGTCGGCGACGGGGGCGCCGGACTCGGTCGTAAGCACGCGCTTCGACATCGTGACCTTCCGTACGGGAGCTGCACTGGGGACGGTTCGAGGAGCGTAAATACGAGCCGAACGAAACGTCAACAGTTTGTTGAAAACGAAGGGAGAGGTTCCGGTCGGTGCCGACGCCTGGGCGCGACAGGACAGGTGTCAGCGCCGACACCGACCGGAAGTTTGTGGGGTCGTGGTCAGCCTGGGCAGGGGCCTCCTGTGAACCCGGTCGTGCTCAGCCTGGGCAGGGGCCCTGGACGGTCGCTGTCCGGTGGGGGCTGATCACGGGGTGGGCCGCCGCCCGGGGTTGGCCCGTCATGGGCCGGCCGTCACCCCCGGGGTCGGCCGGGCGCGGGCGGGGGTCAGGCCTGCGAGCCCGAGAGGCGCTCCACCGCGCGCAGCAGGGCCGAGTGGTCCAGGCCGCCGTCGCCCTGGGCGCGCAGCGACGCGACAAGCTGGGCCACGACCGCGCCGACGGGCAGCGCCGCGCCGACGTTGCGGGCGGCGTCGGTGACGATGCCCATGTCCTTGTGGTGCAGGTCGATCCGGAAGCCCGGCTTGAAGTCCCGGTTCAGGAAGTTGTCCTTCTTGCGGGTCAGGACGGTCGAGCCGGCCAGGCCGCCGTTAAGGACGTCGAGCGCCGCCGAGAGGTTGACGCCGGACTTCTCCAGGAAGACCACGGCCTCCGCGCACGCCTGGATGTTGACGGCGACGATCAGCTGGTTGGCGGCCTTCACCGTCTGGCCGGAGCCGTGCGGACCACAGAGCACGATGGTCTTGCCGAGCGCTTCCAGGATCGGCCTGGCGGTGTCGAAGTCGGCCTGCTCGCCGCCGACCATGATCGAGAGTACGGCCTCGATCGCGCCGGCCTCGCCGCCGGAGACGGGGGCGTCGAGGACGCGGATGCCCTTGTCGGCCGCGTTCTTCGCCAGGTCGACGGAGGTCTGCGGGGTGATCGAGGACATGTCGATCAGCAGCGCACCCTGGCGCGCGTTCTCGAGGATGCCGTCGGGGCCGTAGGCGATGGCCTCGACCTGCGGGGAGGCCGGGACCATCGTGATGACGACGTCGGCGTCCTTGACGGCCTCGGCGATCGAGCCGGCGGCCGTGCCGCCCGCCGCCGCGAGGCGATCCAGCTTGTCCTGCTCGAGGGTGTAGCCGGTGACGGAGTAGCCCGCCTTCAGCAGGTTCTCGGACATGGGGGAGCCCATGATGCCGAGTCCGATCCATGCGATCGTCGGGCGGGTGGATCGGGAGGAATCTGTGAGGGTGCTCATCGGGGGTACCTCTCTGAAAAAGCGTGCAAGGGAAGTCAGCGGGCGGCGCGCGCCCCGGCCGGCAGCCAGTCGAAGGACTCGGCGCTCGGGCGGTCGCCGGCCTTGTACTCGAGGCCGACCCAGCCCTCGTAGCCGGCCTTCTTGAGGCCGTCGAGGAGCTGCTCCAGCGGGAGCGAGCCGGTGCCGGGGGCGCCGCGACCCGGGTTGTCGGCGATCTGGACGTGGCCGGTCTTCTCGGCGTAGTCGTCGATGACCCGGGCGACGTCCTCGCCGTTCATGGACAGGTGGTAGATGTCCAGGAGGAACTTGGCGTTGCCGAGACCGGTCGCGGCGTTGACCTTGTCGATCACCTCGATCGCCGCCGGGGCGCTGACCAGCGGGTACAGCGGCGACTCGGGCTTGTTGAGCGTCTCGACCAGCAGGATCGCCCCGACGCGGTCGGCGGCGCGGGCGGCGAGCACCAGGTTCTCCAGGGCGAGGGCGTCCTGGACCTGCGGGTCGGCGCCGTCGACGCGGTTGCCGTAGAGGGCGTTGAGGGCCTTGCAGCCCACGGACGCCGCGAAGTCGGCCGCCACCTCGATGTTGGCGCGGAAGCGGTCGGACTCGTCGCCGGGCACGGAGAGCGCGCCGCGGTCGGGGCCGGGCAGCTGCCCGGCGTAGAAGTTCAGTCCCACCAGCTGGGTGCCGGCGTCGTCGAGTGCCTTCTTCAAGGCGTCGAGTTCGGCCTGCGGCGGGGTGGGGGTCTCGATCCACGGCCACCACAGCTCGACCGCGGTGAAGCCGGCCGCGGCGGCGGCCGCCGGGCGCTCCAGCAGCGGGAGTTCCGTGAAGAGGATCGAGAGGTTCACGTCGTAGCGGTGGTCGCTGTATCCCATGGGGTTGTGCGCCCCTTCCGTATTGCGGAAGTCTCTTTCTGTCTGACGGAATAATCTCCGGGCGAGGTGACGGCTGTCAAGAGCGACCACAAAAAAGCGCCTCCCGAGCGGGCCGGAGGAAGGCGGGTCAGGCCTTCTTCCGTCCCTGCTCGGGAGGCGTGCGGGGGGTCGGGGGCGTCCCCCCGCGTCCTGGGGATGGTCCTCAGAGCGCGTCGACGGCACTCACCTTCCAGCCGCCGGACGTACGGGTCATGGTCATCCGGACCCGGTTCAGGTCGACCCGCGAACCGGTGACCTGCGTGCTGGTGGTGACCTGGTTGACGAACAGCAGCACCACGGCCCGGTCGGGCGACACGGACACCACCGAAGCGGCGGGCGCGCCGCCGTCCGCGGGCGCGGCCACGCTCGCCTTGACGACCCCGCGGTACTTCTTCGCGGTGGGGCCGACCACCTTGCTCGTGGTCCTGCCGTACTCCTCCTCGAAGGCGCCGGTCAGATGGCCGCGCGCCGCGGCGAAGTCCGCCTCCAGCCTGCGGTGGTCGTACGACAGCACCACCGGCGCCGCCTTCCGAGCCGCCGCGACCGCCTCGGTCCGGGCCGCGTCGGTACGCCGCCCCTCGGCGTACTCCCACCCCAGCACGCCCACCGCGGTCAGCCCGAGGACCACCAGGACGGCCAGCAGGGCGCAGAGCCGCGCCCGCCGCCGGCGTCGGCGACGCTCGGGCAGGAGCGCGGCCTCCTCCGCCAGTACGACAGGCCCCACGTGCTGGTTCTCGTCCCGGCGGGCCTGCGACGCGTCGTCGGGGGCCTCGAGCCGCCGGGGAGCCGGGGCGCGCGGCGTATCGAGCACGGGGGAACCGCCCGGGCCCGGCCGGACCCGGTCCGACCGCTTGGCGGCTGCACGCGCGGCCGCCGACATGGCACGACGGCCGGGAGAGGTGGAGCCACGGCCCCGGATGGTCGGGTTCGCCACGGTCTTGCTCCTCACTGCTGGTGATACGGGTGTGCGCTCGGGTGTGCCGCCCGCCGGGTCAGCCGACGAACTCGACATCGGACGTCAGCCAGCGGCCCTTCTCGAGCACGAGATCGAGTTGCAGCCGGTAGGTACGGGACTGCCCCTCCGGCGCGGCCTTGTTCGTCACCTTGCTG
This sequence comes from Streptomyces sp. NPDC054847, assembly GCF_053610925.1. NCBI lineage: Bacteria > Bacillati > Actinomycetota > Actinomycetes > Kitasatosporales > Streptomycetaceae > Streptomyces > Streptomyces sp. NPDC054847. Next base: position 5,834 of record NZ_JBSGZJ010000131.1, read on the forward strand.
TCGGCGACGACCAGCACCCGCGCCGAGCGCTCGTCGGCCCGCGCTATGCCCGCCTCGAGCACCTGCCCCTCCGAGACGGACCTGTTGGCGGCGACCAGCTTGGTCAACTCGCCTGTCTGCGCGGCGAACTGCTCCTTGAAGTCGCCCGTCGCGCCCTTCAGGACGTTCGTGCTGTCCCGCTCGTAGTGCCGGTAGTCCAGCGACGTGAAGTTCAGCGCCGACTGGCGGGCGGCGGCCAGGATGTCCTGGTGCCGCTGCGCCTGCGCGCGCTGCTCGTACACCTCGACGCACAGCCAGCCGCTGAGGGCCGTGACCGCTACGGTCGCCACGGCGAGCGTGGCCGGCAGCGCCCTGCCGCGCCGCGCGGCCGCTGCCGTCCTGCCGCCGATCCGCCGCAGCGCCGCCACGAGTCCGGGCCGCCGCGTCCCCCCTTCGGGGGTGTCGTGCTCGCCCGCGGTGTCCCCGGGGGCGCTCGTCTCGGGCGTGCCCTCGGACGCCGCGCCCTTCGGCGCGCTGCCCTTGCCGGCGGCGTCCTCCGCCGCGCCGTCGTCGCGTGCCGCGTCCACGGGCGCGGTGTCCTCGCGGGCGTCGTCCGCGCTCATGCCATCGGTCCCACGAGCAGCCATTGCCACGAGTCCTTTCCGAACGTGCTCTGTTCTCCGCCCGTCGAGCCGATCTCGAGGAGCGTGCCGCCCGGCCCGGCGAGGGTGCCGGTCTCCGGGTCGTACGGGGTGACGTGCGCCGCCTGCCGCGCGCCGCCGGACCGCGAAGGGCCCGGCGCGTTCTGCGCGCCGCGCACGGACGTGCCGCTGCCGCGCGGCTCGGTGCAGCGCGCCCCGGTGTCGGCGGGCCGCTGAGAGGTGTCCGCCGGGTCGCGCCGCTGTGTGCCGTACCCCTGGCGGCACGGCGGCGGGTCGTCGGCGTTCACGACCATGCCGAAGTGGGTGGTGCCGTCACCGGGGATCACGGTGTAGCTGCCGGCGACGATCACCGGGAACGTCACCAGCGCCTGCTCCACACCGGGCAGGCGCGCCACCGTGACCTGGCCGCCGCTGATCAGGTTGGAGAGCAGCACCGGCAGATGCGTCTCGTTGGACTTCAGCAGCGAGTCGACCTCCTGCGCCGCCGGGGCGGTGTTGCCGACCAGCCGCCGCAGATCGCCGTCGCGTGCCTTGAGTTCCGCGGTCAGCGCGGCCAGGTCGCGGGAGAACGACTTGATGGCCGACCCCTTGTCGCTCTGGGTCTTCAGCACCACCCGTGAGTCCTCGATGAGCGAAGTCGTCTCCGGAAGGTTCTCGGAGGCCGACTCCACCAGCAGGTTCCCGGAGTCGACCAGCCTGCTCAGATGCGGCCCGGTGCCGGCGAACGCCTTGCCGAGTTCGTCGACCGTGACCCGCAGATCGTCCTTGCCGACCGAGTTGACCAGCCGGTCCAGGCTGAGGACGAGCGCCGTCGTGGGCAGCGGGACCCTGGTGTCGGCGCGCGGGATCTCGCTGCCCTCGTCCAGATACGGGCCGCCGGAGCGGCGCGGCTGGAGGTCGACGTACTGCTCGCCGACCGCGGAACGGTTCGCCACCACGGCCAGCGTGTTTGCCGGTATCCGGGTCCCGTCCTCGATGTCCAGCGCCACGGAGACACCGTCCGTGCCGGCGAGCCGCAGCTCCCCGACCCGGCCCACCGGAACGCCCCGGTAGGTGACCTCGGCGCCCTGGAAGATGCCACCGGAGTCGGCGAAGTCGGCCCGCACGGTGTAGCCGCGGTCCAGCACGCTGTCCACCAGGCCGGTGTAGCGGGCGCCGACGTACGAGCACCCCACCGCGGTGACCGCGGCGAAGGCGACCAGCTGGGCCCTGACCGTACGTGTGATCACGGCTGCATCCCCTTCAGCATCAGTTCGGCCAGGGCCAGGTCGATCCCCGCGGGCAGCCGCCGTCCGTCGCCGTCCCGGTGGGCGACCTGGCTGCCGGTGCACACCGGCGGACACAGCGGCCCGTCGCCGCCGGGGGGCGGCGGTGCGCCCGGCGTCGGTGCGCCGGGAACCTCGGGTGGCGCCGTCGGCAGGGGCGCTTGCGGCAGGCCGGGCACCTCGGGCAGGTCGGGCGTCCCGGGAACCTGCGGCGGCTCCGGTGTCCCCGGACCGCCCGGGCCCGGGGGTTCCTCCGCGAGGTTGCCGTAGACGCTCGCGAGGTCCAGGTCCGCGGTGATCTTGAGGTTGACGTAGTCGCCCTTGATGGCGCCGGTCACGTTCCGGGGGAACGGATAGGTCGTCAGGAGTTCCAGCGAGTTGGGGAGATCGCTGCCGGCCTTGTTCAGCTGCTGCAGGATCGGCTGGAGGCTCCTGAGGTTGGCCACCGTGTCCGCGCGGGAGGTGTTGATCACCTTGGTGCCCGTCTTCCCCAGCTCGGAGAGCGAGGTCAGCATCGCCGTCAGGTCGCTGCGCTGGTCGGCCAGGACCTTCAGCGCGCCGGGCACCGTGTCCACGGCCTGCGCGATCGTCTTCTTCTCGGCGGCCAGCCGCTTCGCCAGCCGGTCGATGCCCTTGAGCGCCCGGACGATCTCCTTGCGCTGCTTGTCGAGCCCGCCGATGAACGTGTCCAGCTCGCCGAGCAGGTCCTTGACCCGGTTCTCCCGGCCCTCCAGCGCCTTGTTCAACTCCACAGTAATCGTCTTGAGTTGCGCCACGCCGCCGCCGTTCAGCAGCGCGGAAAGGGCGGAGAGCACCTCCTCGATCTCCGGGTTGCGTCCGGTGCGCGACAGCGGGATGCGCGCACCGTCGGTGAGCCGCCCACTGGCCTCGATGCCGACCGGCGGGGACAGGGCCACGTACTTCTCGCCGAGCATGCTGGTCTGCCGCAGCTCGGCGACGGCGTTGCCGGGCAGCTTCACGTCGTCCGCGATACGCAGGCGTACCCGGGCGTGCCAGCCGACCAGTTCCACCTTCTCGACCGCGCCCACGGTGACGTTGTTGACCTTCACCGCCGACTGCGGGACCAGGTCCAGGACGTCCCTGAAGTCCGCCGTCACGTGGTAGGCGTTGCCGTCGGCGGCGGCGCCGCCGGGCAGGTCCACGTCGTACAGGCCGTTGAAGTCGCAGCCGGTGAGCAGTACGGAGCCCATGGCGGTGGCCAGGGCCACGGCCCGGTGCCTGCGGGGTGCACTCATGCGCGTGCCTCCAGGATTCCGCCGAGCGTCCGGTCGACCTGGCCGGAGCCCGGCACCGCGCCGGCGTGCGGCACCTCGGGCAGCGAGTCGAACAGCTCGTCCAGCTCCGCGCAGTCGGGGTTCTTGCCCCCGGCATCGCCCGTCGTCCTCAGCAGCGAGCACAACAGCGCCGCCGGATCCTGCGGATGGTCGGGGTTGTTGCGGGTGTCGAGGGTGCCTGACGACGGGTTGTAGGCGTTCTGGAGGTTGGACAGGCCGGTGGGCGCGACCTCCAGCAGCTCCGCCAGCGCCGCCCGTTGGGTCACCAGCACCTTGGTGACCTTGCTGAGTCCCTTCACGTCCTCGGTCAGCGCCTTCTTGTTGTTCTTCACGAACCTGGAGACGTCGCCGAGCGCCGCCCCCAGATGCCTGAGGGCCGCCGCGAGGTCCTTGCGCTCCCCGGCGAGCTGATCGGCGACCGCGGCGAGACTGTCGTTGAACGACCGCACGCTCTTGTCGTCGGCGGCGAGCGCCGCGGTGAACACCTGAAGATTGCGTACGGTCCCGAACAGGTCGTCCCGGCCGTCCGACAGCGTGGTGACGGCGAGGGACAGGTCCTCCACCGTCCGGTGCATCTGTTCGCCCTGGCCGTCGAGATTGGCGGCGCTCACCCCCAGCAGCCGCGCGAGCGAGCCGTCCTCGTTGGCGCCCTTCGGACCGAGCGCCTCGGCCGTCGTGTGCAGGCTGTCGAAGACCCGGTCCAGCTCCACCGGCACGGCCGTGCGGCTCTGAGGGATCACCGCGCCGTCGCGCATCACGGGCCCGCCCCGGTACACCGGCAGCATCTGCACGTAACGGTCGCTGACCACCGAGGAGTTGATGATGGCGGCCTGGGCGTCGGCGGGGATCTTGCGCCCGGGCTCGTACTCGAGCTCCACGCGCACCCGGCCGCCCTCGGGAACGATCTCGGTGACCTTACCGACGCGTACGCCGAGCACCCGCACGTCGGAGCCCGGGTAGATGCCCACGGTGCGCGGGAAGTACGCGGTGACGCGGACCGGTTCCTCGCGCGGCCACAGCACGACCGCGGCGCAGACCAGCAGCGCCGCGACGGCGGCGGCGGCCGTCAGCCGGGCCGTACGGCCCTTCGGATCGAAGCGGATACGGCCCTTCATCGCGAGCCTCCTGTCCGGGGGACCACCGGAGCGGCGACCATGTTCTGGATGTAGCTGTCGAACCAGCGGCCGTTGCCGAGGGTGTTGGTGAAGACCCGCACGTACGGGGCGAGCAGCGCGACGCTGCGGTCGAGGCTCGCCTGGTTGCGCTCCAGCATCCGCACCACCTGGTTCAGCCCGCTCAGCGCCGGGCCGATCTCCTTCTCGTTGTCCGCGACCAGGCCGGAGAGCTGGATGCCGAGTGCGGCGGAGCTCTTGAGCAGCGCGTGGATCGCCGCCCGGCGCCGTGTGATCTCCTTGAACAGCGCGTCGCCGTCCTTGACCAGGGTGGTGAACTCACCGGACCGTTCGGAGAGGATCTTGGTGACCGAGTCGGCGTGCTTCAGCAGCTCGCGCAGGTCCTCGTCACGCGAGGCCACCGTCTTCGAGATCCTCGACAGGCCCTTGATGGAGGCGCGTACCTCTTCGGGCGAGTCCTCGAAGGTCGTCGAGATGGTGTCCAGAGCCTTCGCCAACTGCTCCGTGTCGACCTTTTCGCTGGTCGTCGTCAGATCGCTGAAGGCCTGGACGACGTCGTAGGCCGGGGTGGTGCGCTCCAGCGGGATCTCGCTGCCGGGCCGCAGCTGTCCCGACCCCTTCGGCTGGAGGGCAAGGTACTTCGCGCCCAGGATCGTCTTGATCCGGATGGCGGCGCCGGTCCTCGTGCCGAACTCCGGCTCGCCCTTGATCTTGAAGGTGACCTTCACATGGTCGCCGTCGAGGTCGACCGCGTCGACCTTGCCGACCTTGACCCCGGCGATGCGCACCTCGTCACCCGGCTTGAGGCCGCCGGCCTCCGAGAAGGCCGCGCTGTACGTCTCGCCGTTGCCGATCACCGGCAGGCTGTCGGCGTTGAACGCGGCGGTCGTCAGCAGCGCGAGGGTGGTGATGCCGACCGCGCCGATCACGACCGGGTTGCGGTCACGGAACGGTGTGCGGGGAAGGAGACGTATCTTCATCCGCCGCACCTCGCCCGCGCCACGTGCAGCTCCGGAGTGATCACCTCTCGGGTCTTCGGCAGCACGATCCGGCCGTCGAAGTCACAGAGGTAGAAGTTGAACCAGGAACCGTAAGAGGCGGTCCCCGTCAGCTTGTCGAGCTTGTTCGGCAGCCGCTTCAGCACGCCCTCCACGGTCTTCTCGTTGTCGTTCAGCGTCTTGGTCAGATCCCTCAGCTCGGCGATGTCGCCCCGCAGCGGCGGCCGTGCGTCCTCGAGCAGACCGGAGGTCGCCTCGGTCAGCGCGCCGATGTTCTCCAGCGAGGAGCCGATCGGTTTGCGGTCGGCGGACAGGCCGGAGATCAGCCGCTGGAGCTGCTTGAGCAGTCCGGAGAACCGGGCGCCTCGCTTGTCCAGGGTCCGGAGCATGGTGTTGAGGTTGTCGATCACCGACCCGATCAGCTCGTCCCGGTCGGCGAGGGTCGTGGTCAGGGACGCGGTGTGCGCGAGGAGGCTGTCGACCGTTCCCCCCTCGCCCTGCAACGTCTTGATGATCTCGGTGGCGAGCTGGTTGACGTCTTTCGGGCTGAGCGCGGCGAACAGCGGCTTGAAGCCGCCGAGCAGGGCGTTCAGGTCGAGCGCCGGCTGGGTCCGGGCCAGCGGGATCGTGGCGCCGGGCTTCAGCCGGGTGCCGTCGCCCGCGCCCTCCGTCAGGGCGACGTAGCGCTGTCCGACCAGGCTCCGGTAGCGGATGACCGCTCCCGTGCTGGTCAGCAGCGGCCGGTCGCGGGTGACGGTGAACGTCACCTCCGCCAGCGTGCGGTCCTTGATGCGGATGGCCTCGACCTCGCCGACGCGCACTCCGGCGACGCGGATGTCGTCGCCCTCCTCGAGGCTGGTGACATCGCTGAACACGGCACGGTAGGTGTGCTGCGGGGCGAAGGAGATGTTGACGATCGTCGCCGCGAGCAGCGTCGTCGCCAGGACCGTCACCGCGGCGAAGAGAAGGAACTTGACCAACGGTGCCGCGGTCGCGGTCGCTCGTGACGCCTTCATGCCACACTCACCGCCGTCCCGCGTGCCATGGGCCCGAACAGCAGCGTCGCCACCGCGGGAACCCGGTCGGCGGGCACCCCCAGGACCGGCGCGACCAGCGAGCCCACGGCCCGCTGCTCGGCCGCCGTCGCGGAGACCGGGCCGGCTCCTGGCGGACCGCCGGCAGCGACGTCCTTCGTACCGTCGTCGAGCTTGGTGTGCCCCGCCGGCACGGAAGGGCCAGGGATGCCTCGGCAGTTCGGGCCGGAGCGCTCGGCATAGCGCGGTTCCTCACCGGGTCGGTACGCGGGTCGCGGATGGACGAATTCGAGGGTGATGCGCATCTCGCCGCCCGCGAACGCCTTCTCCGACTCCCTGCTCTGGCGCTCGAGGCCTTCCAGCAGGCACGGGTACTCGGGCGAGTAGCGGGCGAACAGGTCGAGCGTCGGGCGGGAGACACGGCCCAGGGTGATCAGCCGCTCGCCGTTGTCGTCGAAGAACTTCTCCGCCGTGCCGGCGACCTTCGCCGTTCCCGTCAGGGCTGCGGCCAGCTGCTCGCGCTTCTCCACGATGGTGCGGCTCGTGGTGACGGAGTCGCGCAGGATGTTCATCAGGTCCGGCGCCGCGTCGCCGTAGACCTCGGCGACATCGGCGAAGCGGGAGATGTCCTCCTGGAGGGAGGGCATATGGGGGTTGAGCTCACGCAGATAGCGCTCCAGCCGTACGAGGTTGTCGCCGATGCGATCGCCACGCCCCTCCAGCGCGGTGGAGAACGCGTGCAGCGTGGCGTTGAGATCCGCGGGCCGCACGGTGCGCAGCAGCGGCAGCAGGTCGTTCATCAGATGCTGCACCTCGATGCCCGCCCGGGTGCGGTCCTGGGTGATGACGTCCCCGGCCCGGATGTGCCGGCCCGAGGAGCCGCCCGGCACCACCAGGTCGACGAACTTCTCGCCGAACAGCGTCTTCGGCAGCAGCCGGGCGTGCACATCAGCCGGGATGCGCGACACGTGCTCCGGCTTCAGCGCGATGTCGAGCGTCGCCTTCTCCCCGTCGGCCCGCACCTCGCGCACCTCGCCGACGAGCAGTCCGCGCAGCTTGACGTCGGCCCTCGGATCGAGCTGGTTCCCCAGCGAGTCCGCCTCCAGCGTGACGCGCACGACCGAGGTGAACACCTGCTGGTACGTGGCCACCGCCAGCGACAGCAGCAGCGCGATGACGGCGACGAACACCAGCCCGTACAGCCGCAGCCGGCCGGAGTGCGCCGCGGCGCTTCCCTCTCTGCTCATCGGCCCTTACCCCGCTATCCGTACGGTCGTGTTGGCGCCCCAGATCGCCAGGCTGAGGAAGAAGTCGAGAATGTTGATCGCCACGATCGAGGTGCGCACGGCGCGGCCCACGGCGACCCCGACACCGGCCGGGCCGCCGCTCGCGTAGTAGCCGTAGTAGCAGTGCACCAGGATGATCACGACGGCGAAGACGATCACCTTGCCGAAGGACCACAGGACGTCGACCGGCGGCAGGTACTGCTGGAAGTAGTGGTCGTAGGTGCCGGCCGACTGCCCGTAGTAGCCGGTGGTGATCGTGCGGGCCGCGAAGTACGAGGACAGCAGCCCCACCACGTACAGCGGGATCACCGCGACGAAACCGGCGATCATCCGCGTCGTCACCAGGAACGGCAGCGACGGGACGCCCATCACCTCGAGCGCGTCGGTCTCCTCGCTGATCCGCATCGCGCCCAGCTGCGCGGTGAACCCGGCGCCGACCGTCGCGGACAGCGCCAGGCCCGCCACCAGCGGCGCGATCTCCCGGGTGTTGAAGTACGCGGAGAGGAACGCCACGAAGTTCGACGTGCCGAGCTGGTTGAGCGCCGCGTAGCCCTGGAGGCCGACCTCGGTGCCGGTGAAGAACGACAGGAACGCGATCACCCCGACGGTCCCGCCGACGACGGCGAGCGCCCCCCGCCCGAAACTCACCTCCGCGAGCAGCCGGAGGATCTCCTTCTTGTAGCGGCGCAGTGTCCGGCCGGTCCAGGCCAGCGAACGGCCGTAGAAGACCAGCTGCCTGCCCAGCTCCTCGAGCTGCGGCGGCAGCAGACGATTCATCAGCGGCATCGCTCAGCCCCTCTGCGGAACGATCTGGAAGTACACGGCGGTCATCACGAAGTTCGTCACGAACAGCAACATGAAGGTGATCACCACCGACTGGTTCACCGCGTCGCCGACGCCCTTGGGGCCGCCCTTCGCTGTCAGCCCCTTGTACGAGGCGACGATCGCCGCGATCGCCCCGAACACCAGGGCCTTGAGTTCGGCCGCCCACAGGTCGGAAAGCTGGGCGAGCGTGGTGAACGAGGCCAGATAGGCGCCAGGGGTGCCGTTCTGCAGCACCACGTTGAAGAAGTAGCCGCCCGCCACCCCGACCACCGACACGAGGCCGTTGAGCAGCACCGCCACCAGCATCGTGGCCAGCACCCGCGGCACGACCAGCCGGTGGATCGGGTCGATGCCCAGCACCTGCATCGCGTCGATCTCCTCCCGGATCTTCCGCGCTCCGAGATCCGCGCAGATCGCCGTGCCGCCCGCGCCCGCGATCAGCAGCGCGGTCACGATCGGCGACGCCTCCCGCAGCACCGCGAGGACCGACGCGGCGCCCGAGAACGACTGCGCGCCCAGCTGCCTCGTCAGAGAGCCGATCTGCAACGCGATCACCGCTCCGAACGGGATCGACACCAGCGCCGTCGGCAGGATCGTCACACTCGCGACGAACCACGCCTGCTGGATGAACTCCCTGACCTGGAAGGGCCGCTTGGGGATCGTGCGCAGCACGTCCAGCCCCATGGCGAACAGGCTGCCCGACTGCCGCAGCGCCCCGACGGGCGACAGGCTCATGCGTCGCCCGCCCTTCCGCGCACCGACGCCCGCAGCCGCCGCAGCGCCTCACGGTCCGCGATCTCCGCCCAGCGGGGCGGCCGTTCGATGCCCTCGGTCGGCAGCAGCCGCGGTGTCAGCTCGAGCACGCCCGGTACGGCGGCGTCCGCCGCCTCACCGAGCTGCGCGAGCTCCTGCTCGACCTGGGCGGCGTCCTTCTCCTCCGCCATGCCGATCGGTCCCTGCATCCGCCCGTTGAGGAACTGCCGCACCACGGGCTCTTCGCTGGTCAGCAACTGCTCCCGCGGTCCGAACATCACCAGCTCGCGGCGGAACAACAGCCCGATGTTGTCGGGGACCTGGCGGGCCGAGGCGATGTCGTGGGTGACGATGAGGAACGTGGCGTCGATCTGCGCGTTGAGATCGACGATCAGCTGGTTGAGATACGCCACGCGCACCGGATCGAGACCCGAGTCCGGCTCGTCGAACAGGATGATCTCCGGGTCGAGCACCAGGGCCCGCGCCAGTCCGGCCCGCTTGCGCATACCGCCGGATATCTCGCCGGGCAGTTTGTCCTCGGCGCCGATCAGGCCGACCATGTCCATCTTCTCGAGCACGATCCGGCGGATCTCGCCCTCCGGCTTGCGGGTGTGCTCGCGCAGCGGGAAGGCGATGTTGTCGTAGAGGTTCATCGAACCGAACAGCGCGCCGTCCTGGAACAGCACGCCGAACAGCTTCCGCACCTCGTAGAGCTCGTGCTCCCTCAGCGTCGTGATGTCCTGCCCGGCGATGCGGATGGACCCGCGCTCGGGTTTCAGCAGCCCCACGAGCGTCTTCAGGAACACGGACTTGCCGGTCCCGGAGGGCCCCAGCATGACGGAGACCTCCCCGGCGGGCAGGGTCAGGGAGACGTCCTGCCAGATGACCTGGCGCCCGAAGGACTTGGTGAGCCCTTCCACGCAGATCTCGACACCCATCCGGTACACCCTTCAGCCGTGGAGCGGTCCGACAACTGCTCTACGGGGAGGGGAGGGGCGTCCGTCGCGACGGGGCGAAGATTTTTTCGACGGGGTTTCGCGGGGGTGTCGGGACGGGGGCGGGTGCCGCCTGCGGCGTGCGTGTTCCCCTACCCGCCCCTTCCCGCTGTACCGATGTGCGGCTCCGCCGCGTGGCGGGGCAGGCCCCGGACCCCGTACCGCGCTTCGCGCGGTGCCCTCAAGCT
>NZ_JBSGZJ010000132.1:0-16243 GCF_053610925.1 Streptomyces sp. NPDC054847
GCGGGGCTGATTTCGCGGAGCGAAATCCAGCCCGCCTGGGGGCACCTCCCACGGCGGCCAGGCCGTAGGGGGAGCTTGAGGGCACCGCGCGCACGACTCCTCAGAACATGCTCAGCAACTGCTCCACCGTCGGCTCCGCCGACCCCTCGCCGTCCGGGAGGGCCAGTTCGAACCACACCGTCTTGCCGCGCGGCGTCCGCCGGGAGCCCCACGCCGCGCTCAGGAGTCCGACGAGTTGGAGGCCGCGGCCGCCCTCGTCGGTGTCGCGGGCACGGCGGCGGCGGGGCTGGACGAGGCCGGCGTCCCAGACCTCGCAGACCAGGGTCCGGTCCCTGAGCAGCCGCAGCCGGATCTCGCCCTCGCCGTAGCGCAGGGCGTTGGTGACCAGTTCGCTGACGAGGAGTTCGACCGTGTCGACGAGGGCCTCGAGGTCCCACGCGGTCAGCTGGGCGCGGGCCAGCTCCCGGGCCCGGCCCACGGAGCGGGGTTCGCGGGGCAGCCGCCAGTCGCCCACGGCTTCCGTCGGCAGACCCTGTATGCGGGCCATCAGCAGCGCGATGTCGTCCTCGCCGTGCCGGGTGTCGAGGGCGCCGAGCACGTGGTCGCAGACGTCCTCGAGGGGGCGTACGGGATCGGCGAGGGCGGCTCGGAAGGCGCGCAGGCCTTCTTCGAGCGGGTGGTCGCGGGACTCGACCAGACCGTCGGTGTAGAGGGCGAGGAGGGATCCCTCCGGTACTTCGATCTCGACCTCCTCGAAGGGTTCGCCCCCCACGCCGAGCGGCATGCCCGGCGGCACGTCGAGCAGCAGGGCCTCCTCGCCCGGTTCGACCAGAACGGGCGGCAGATGGCCCGCGTTGGCGAAGGTGCAGCGTCGCGTGACCGGGTCGTACACGGCGTACACACAGGTCGCGAGGTACACCTCGGAAAGGTCCGCGTCGCGGGAGGTGTGGGCCACGCGGGAGGGGACCTGGGCTCCGCCCGAGGTGCGGCCGCCCTTGGCGGGGCTGCCGAGCCCGCGGGCGATTTCGTCGAGCGCGGAGAGCACCTCGGCGGGCTCCAGATCGAGCAGTGCCAAGGTCCTTACGGCGGTGCGCAGTTCACCCATGGCGACGGCGGCCCGCAGTCCGCGGCCCATCACGTCCCCGACGACCAGGGCGGTGCGGTGGCCGGGGAGTTCTATGACGTCGAACCAGTCGCCGCCGACTTCGGTGGCGGTGGTGCCGGGCAGATAACGGCAGGCGATGTCGAGACCGGCCGCCTCCGGGTCGCCGGGGGGCAGCAGGCTGCGCTGGAGGATGAGGGCGCGTTCGTGCTCCCTGCGGTACAGGCGGGCGTTGTCGATGCAGACGGCGGCTCGGGCCGCGAGTTCGACGGCGAGGGCCCGGTCCCGCTCCCCGAAGGGCTCGCTGCCCTTGGTGCGGGAGAACTGCACCAGTCCGACGACGGTGTCGTGCGCCACCATCGGTACGGCCAGCGTCGACTGGACGAGGCTGCCTTCCTCGCCGGGGATCGACCGGACGGCGGCCGTGCGCAGGGCCCCGGCGCACGGCGAGTTGAACGGGTAGCGGTGGACCTCGCCGACCGCCGTGGGGGCGCTGCCTTCGGGCGCGCAGCCCGGCGTGGTCATCAACGGAGCGTCGGACACGGCGCTGGCGAAGGCGACCCTGCGCAGTTCGGCGCTGCCTCCTCCGAAGCCTTCGGACCGGGCGGAGCCCCACTGGCCGGGCGGGGCCTCGTCGCCGGTGAGCAGTCCTTGGTACAGGTCGACGGAGGCGAGGTCGCAGAAGCCGGGGACGGCGACGTCGAGGAGTTCGCGGGCGGTGGTCTCCAGGTCGAGGGAGTTGCCGATCCGGGCGCTCGCCTCGTTGAGGAGGGCGAGGTTCCGGCGGGCGTTCGCGGCTTCGCGGGCGGCGATGTGACGTCGTGTTACATCCGTGCCGACCCCGGCGACCCCGACGGGCCGGCCCGATCCGCCGTGCACCCGGTAGAGGTTGATCGACCAGTGCCTGCGGTCGGTGCTGCCGGGAGCCGTGCCGACGATCTGGAGGTCGGTGACCGGTTCGCCGGTCTCCAGGACCCTGCGCAGGGAGGCGTTCATCCGCTCCGCCTCGGGGCGGGAGAGGTAGTCGTGGACGGTGCGGCCGCGGTGGTCCTCCGCGGCGCCGCCGAAGACGGTGGCGAAACGCTGGTTGGCGCGCTGCACGGTGAGGTCGGTACCGAAGAGCAGGAACCCGAACGGAGATTGGCCGAAAATGGCCTGCGACGCGGCGAGGTCCGTTTCTATCCGGCGCAGCGCGCGGACGTCGAGGACGATGCAGAGCGCGCCCTGTTCGCCCTGGGCCGTCTCACTGGGCATCACATAGACCTCGGCGAGACCGTGCGCCCGGCTGCCGCCCGGCATCCGGAAGGGGACGAGTCCGGTCCACTCCTTGCCGTCGAGGATCTCGGCCAGTCTGCGGCGTCCTCGGGGCCGGAGCTCCGCGGGCATGAAGACCTCGACCGGGTCCTTGCCCCTGGCCTCGTCGGCAGTGATGCCGAACAGGTCCACGGCCCGGTCGCTCCACTGCTCGACAAGACCGTCGTGGCCGATCGAGAAGGAGGCCACCTTGATGTAGTCATAGATCGAGCCAGGCGGGCTGCTCTGCCATACGACATCGCTCGCCGTCTCAGGTATTTCGCTCACGCGACCGTCCCCTCCAGCTCACCGCACCGGACCGGCCATGACCGCAGTATTCAGCACTACGGCTCCCACCGACACGGCGTTCACGATCACAGAGCGGTCTCGTTCGTTTTGAGCCGACTCCGGCGTGATCGTCGTCCCTGAAGACTTCTAACCAGTGAGAGCCAGCTCGAACCACACGGTCTTACCGGTCCTGCCCCGGCGGGTGCCCCAGCGAACGGCGGAACAGGCCACGAGTTGCAGCCCTCGTCCGCTCTCGTCCTCACTGCGCGCCGGCCTTTTCACGGGCGGATCCGGAAGGGGATCGGAGACCTCCACCAGCAGGACCGGGGCGGCGCCGGACGGGTCCCGGCGGCTCATGCGAAGGTTGATCGGGCCAGGGGTGTAGCGCTGGGAATTGGTCACCAGCTCACTGACCAGGAGCACCGTCAGATCGCCGACGGCGGCGTCGATTCCCCACAGCCGGAGGGTGTCGCGGACCGCGTGCCGGGCCGCGCGCACCACGTTCGGTTCGGCCGGAAAAGTCCACTCGGCGCATTCGCCTCGGGTGCCGATCACGCCGATCACTTCCCCGGATCACCAGCGGAACCACGTCCTGTTTCAGGGGGTTAATCAGCCCATACCCTATTTGTCGCCCTCATTACCGCCCAGAGACCGCAATGGCCGCACCCGTTGCACCGGGGCGGCGGGTCCTTCAGCGGTGCGCGCCTTCCCCGGTCCCTTCGGCCCGCGCCCGCCGGTGGCGGGCGCAGGCGGCGACCGCGGGCACGTCCTGGTCGAGCCAGTCGACGGCGTCGAGCTCGTCGGGCGCGAGCCAGCGCAGGGCGTCGTGGTCCTGGAGCGGCTTGGGGTCACCGGACAGCAGCCGGACCGTCCACACCTGGAGCACATAACCCGCTCGCAGCGGCCACTCGCCGGGGACCCGGTCCACCGGCTCCGTCTCGATGCCCAGCTCCTCGCGCAGTTCTCGCACGAGTGCCTGCTCGGGACTCTCCCCCGGCTCCAGCTTGCCGCCGGGCAGCTCCCAGCGGCCGGCCAGTTCGGCGGGAGCGCTGCGCCGCGCGGCGAGGAGCCGCCCCTCGTCGTACACGGCTCCGGCCACGACCACCACGCGATCAGTCATGCGGCGGAGCGTACTGGGCCCGAGCATCAAGGTGTGCGCTCCGGCGGCGCCGTCAGCGGGCTGTCCGGCCGACTCGTTCGACCCAGTAGAGCCGCTGGTGGCCGCGTCCGTCGAGCGCGTCCGCGATCTTCTGCGCTTCCGCCTCGGTCGCGTACCGGCCGACGCGGTAGCAGTTGCCGTTGCCGTCCTGCCGTATGACGAGCCAGGGCAGGACAGCGCCGCTGTCGGTCATCGCGCCCCTCCCTCGGTCGGCCCGCTTGTCCGTAACGATCGCCAGGAAACCGCAGTACGCATATGCCCAACCCTACGCCTGACGTTCACTGAGCGGATACGGCTTTTCACAAAGAGACAGGAAGAGGGGCGCATCCGACTGGATACGCCCTCCGCCTCCCACCGGAGGCCGATGCGGCGCCCGGGCAGGCGCCGCAGAAAGGTCACCTCACAGGCAGGTGATACGCGATGCGGTAGCGGTCCGCGGGCACGACGACGTCGGCGGTCTCCACCGCACGACCCGAGGCGTAATACGTGCGTTCGACGACCATCACCACATGGCCGGGGACGCCGCCGAGGGCCAGCAACTCCTCCGCGAGGCCGGGCCGGGCGCCGACCTCTTCCACCACGTTGTCCACCACGATGTCGATGGCGGCCATCCGCTCGACCACTCCGCAGCCGCCGAGCGGGCCCTCCTCGGGCAGCATGACCGGCGTGCGGCCGGTGACCTCGAGCGGCTCCCAGGAGGTGGAGAGCATCATCGCCTCCCCCGCGTCCCGGAAGACATAGCGCGTGCGCATGACGCGGGCGCCGAGCTCGATGCCCAGCCGCGCGGCCACCTCCGGAGTCGCCGCCTCCTGCTCGCTGCTGGACTCCCAGGTCCCCCGGGCGCCCTCCTCCGCCTGCTCCTGACGGAACGGGCTGGCTCCCGACGGCGGCCGGAATCCGGAGCGGGCGACCCGGCGCGGCACGGGCCGCTCCCGCACATAGGTCCCCGAGCCCGAGCGGCCCTCCACGAGCCCCTCCGCCATCAAGACCTTGCGCGCCTCGAGGGCGACCGTGTCCGAGACGCCGTACTCCTCGCGGATGCGGGCCTGCGAGGGGAGGCGGGTGTGCGGCGGCAGCGAGCCGTTCACGATCTTCTCGCGAAGATCGCTCGCAACGCGCAGGTAGGCGGGCTGCTCACCGAATGTCACTGGCCACTCCCCAACAGGTTGACAGACCGCAACAGAGTCGCAACCCTCGGTTGCCGACCGCAAGCATGGGCCAACGTTTCACCCGAAGTGATGATTTGCGGCTGAGCAGAGGTTTACCGCGAGTATGAGCCGTTCGGCGGCGGCACCCCTTGACCGCAATGGTCCATACCAATACGTTCCTGCGCACACGACACCGTTCTCGGAACCCGTTTCCGGCACGCGCACAGGAATGAGCCCGATGCGTCGAAGAACCTTTGTCCGGACGGCCGTTGCCGTCTGCTCGATCTCGCTCGTCGCCACCCTCGCCCCCGCCGCCGTCGCCGGCCCGCCCGGGAGCGAAGACAGGGGCAGCGGCCACAGCCACCACAAGCAGTCGTACAAACGTGTCGGCTACTTCACCCAATGGGGCGTCTACGGCCGGGACTTCCAGGTCAAGGACATGGACACCAGCGGCCAGGCCGCCAGACTCACCCACATCAACTACGCCTTCGGCAACGTGAACGCCGAAGGCAGATGCTTCACCGGGAACGTCCCCGGCGAGGCCGACGCCTGGGCGGACTACGTCAGGCCGCTGGAGGCCCAGGACTCGGTCGACGGCGTCGCCGACACCGCGGAGCAGCCGCTCGCCGGCAACTTCAACCAGCTGCGCGAGCTCAAGGCCGAACACCCCGGCCTCAAAGTGATGATCTCGCTGGGCGGCTGGAGCTGGTCCACCCACTTCTCCGACGCTGCCCGGACGCCCGAGTCGCGCAAGGCACTCGTCTCCTCCTGCATCGACCTCTACATCAAGGGCAATCTGCCGGCCGACGGAGCGCGCGGCGGCGAAGGCGCGGCAGCCGGCCTGTTCGACGGCATCGACCTCGACTGGGAGTGGCCGGGCTCCGAGGGCGACGCCGACACCGTGTACCGGCCGGAGGACAAGCAGAACTTCACGGCGCTGGTGCACGAGTTCCGCACCCAGCTGGACGCGTACGCCAAGTCCCGGCACCAGGCCGAGGGCGGCAGGCGCAAGCACTACGAGCTGTCGGCCTTCGTCCCGACCGCGCCGGCCAAGATCGACGCCGGCTTCGAGGTCCGCAAGATCATGCGGGACTTCGACTTCGTCAATCTCCAGGGCTACGACTTCCACGTCTCGGGCGAGAAGACCACCGCCCAGCAGTCGGCGCTGTACGCCCGCGGGGACTTCAGCGTCGACCAGACGGTCCGCGACTGGCTGCGGCGCGGCGCGCCGGCACGCAAGCTGGTGGTCGGCATGCCCTTCTACGGGCAGGGGTGGACCGGAGTCACCGGCGGAGGCGACGGCATGGGCCGTCCGGCGGCCGCACCGGCCCCGGCGACCTGGGCGGCCGGCTACGAGGACTACAAGGCCCTCAAGAAGCTCGCGGACTCCGGTGCCTACAAGGTCCACCGCGACCGGCGCAACGGGCACGCGTGGCTCTTCGACGGCACGACCCTGTGGACGTACGACGATCCCGCCGTGCTGCGCGCCAAGACCTCGTACATCCGCGACCGCGGCCTCGGCGGCGCGATGTTCTGGTCGCTCGACGGTGACACCGCCGACGGCGAACTGACGGCCGCGGTCGACGGCGGGCTGAGCCGCCGCTGATCCGGGCGGCCCCGTACGGATCCGGGTCCGTACGGGGCCGCACCCGGCCCGGGACAGGCGCCGCGGGGCGCTCACGCGCCGGTCGCGTACTCCTCCTCCGGCGGCGGTGTGGTGCTCAGGCCCAGGGCGTCCCGGGCAGCGATCCGCGCCTCGGTGGTCAGCGCCCCCTCCGCGGCCGTCACATGCGCCCAGAAGGCGTCCTCGTCCGCCGCCTTCGCGGCCGCGGCCCATTCCTTGCCGGACGCCTCGAACTGCCTGGCTCTCGCCGTCAGCGAAGGTGACGCCCCCTCGGGCCAGGAGCGGCCGCGCAGCGCCGTCGCCTGCTCGGCCAGGACGGTGGACATCTCCTGGGCCCAACTCCGGTACGGAGTCGGGTCGTCGGAGAACTCCGCGTCCGGCTCCTCGTAGGCCGCGCTCTCCACGGCGCGCTCGGCGTTGATGTAGGAGAGCTGGTCGGGGTCGTGGGTCTCGGGGCCCACGCGGAGCGACCGGGTCAGCCCGTCGCCCGTGAGCGCGCAGGTGACCTCGCGGTCGCCGCGCGCCCAGCTCTCCCTGGTGGGGATGTAGTAGTACATCTCCACGTCGTCCGGGAACGCCCAGGAGTCCGGGACGTACGCGTCATTGAGATCGAGGCAGCGATCCTCCGCGAACGCCTCCCCCGCCGGGCTGCCGGGTGCCGGGTCGGACCGCTGGAACCGGTAGGTGCCGGTCACCTCGGCGTCATGCCGCTCGCCGCAGGGGACGACGTCGACGTTCACGACCTCCCGCTCCAGGTCGCCTCCCGGCACGTTGAAGCACTCGCCCTTGCGCAGGTTCTGCGTGCTCTTGGAGCGGGAGGCGCCCTCGACGCCGTCGCGGAACCCGTTCCAGGCATCGCCTGCCGCGCCCGTCACCACCATGAGCAGGACGAGCAGCGTGCTGATCGACGACAGGACGATGCCGGCGATCGCCATCCCCTTGCCGCGGCCGCCCTTGCGGCTGATCTGCCCCAGCGCGACGGCGCCGAGGACCAGTCCGAGCGGCGGCAGGCAGCAGACGACGCCGACGACCAGCGAGGTGATGGCGAGGCCGTTCACGGGCTCGGGCCGCGGGGGCGGCGGGTACGGCAACGGCCCCTGGTACGTCGGGTGTTGCGGGTAGGGCGGCCCGCCCTGTGCGGATGGGTCCACGGTGCGGGTGCTCCTCGTCGGTCCGGTGTTCGCGCACACCGATGTGAACAGGCGCGCGAATGATACGACGCGGCACCGACACCGTCGTGAGTGGCCGTGACACGGCGAAGGGGCGGCCGCTCACGCGACCGCCCCTCGACTGCTCAGCCTGTCACCGGCTCATGGCCTCACGGCGCATGAGCTGTTCGGGCTCGATTCACTCAGAACTGGAGCGCCCAGGAGTCGATCTTCCCGGTGTCGTACGACGCGTTGTCGCTGACCCGCAGCTTCCACGTGCCGTTGGCCACCTCGGACGACGCGTTCACCGTGTAGGTGGTGATCACGTTGTCCAGGCTGCCGCCGGACCCGTACGCCTTGAGGTTGTACACGGAACCGTCGGGAGCGACCAGGTCGATCCGCAGGTCACCGATGTAGGTGTGCTTGATGTCGACCGGCACGCGAAGGCTGGTCGGCGCGTTGCCGGTGACACCGCTGACGGTGATCGGCGACTCGACGGTGGAGCGGTCGCTGATCGTGTAGTCCGTGAGGTTCTCGAACCGGTCTCCGGTGGGCGGCTCGGTGCTGCCGCCGTCGCCGACGAAGAGAAGACGGTTCGGCGAGCCGGTGCCCGGGCTGGTCACGACACCGCTGGTGGCGGCGGTGGTCAGGGCCGTGGACACCTGGGCCGGGGTCGCGGTCCTGTTCTGCGCCAGGTACAGCGCCGCGGCGCCGGCGACGTGCGGGGTGGCCATCGAGGTGCCGGAGATGGTGTTCGTCGCCGTGTCACCGGTGTTCCACGCCGACTTGATCGACGAGCCGGGGGCGAAGATGTCCAGCACGCTGCCGTAGTTGGAGAAGCTGGAGCGGGCGTCGGAGCTGGTGGTGGAGCCGACGGTGATGGCCTCCGCGACGCGCGCGGGCGAGTAGTTGGAGGCGTTGGAACCGTCGTTGCCCGCCGCCACCGCGTAAGTGACGCCGGAGGCGATGGAGTTGCGCACGGCGGTGTCGAGGGCCGTGTCGATGCCCCCGCCGAGGCTCATGTTGGCGACAGCCGGCTTGACGGCGTTCCGCGTCACCCAGTCGATACCGGCGACGACCTGAGCGGTGGTGCCGGAGCCGGCGTTGTTGAGCACGCGGACGCCTACGATCTTGGCCTTCTTGGCCACACCGTAGGAGGATCCCGCGACGGTACCGGCGACGTGGGTGCCGTGGCCGTTGCCGTCCTGCGCCGTGTTGTCGTTGTCGATGGCGTCGTAGCCGTTGAAGGCACGGCCACCGAAGTCGCTGTGGGTGATGCGCACACCGGTGTCGATGATGTACGCGGTGACCCCCTCACCGGCGGTGTCGGGGTAGGTGTAGCTCTGGTTCAGCGGCAGCGCCTTCTGGTCGATCCGGTCGAGGCCCCACGAGGGCGGGCTCGGCTGGGTGCCGGAGATCGTGAAGACACGGTTCTGCACGACGGACTCGACGGCCGGGTCCGCGGCGAACTTCTTCGCCTGCGCCTCGGAGACCTTGACGGCGTAACCGTTCAGTGCGGCGTTGTACGTCTTCTCGATCTTCGCGCCGTACTTCGCCGCAAGGCGCTTGCCCGCCCTGGAACCGGCGTCACCCGCGGACTCCTCGAGGGTGACGATGTAGCTGCCCTCGATGGCACCCGGCGCACCCGCGTTCTCGATGACGCCCGTGGGCGCCGGCAGGGCGGCGGAGGCCGGAAGGGCGGAGACCGTGCCGAGTGCGAGCGCGGCGACGGATATGGCGCTGGCCGCGGCGAGTCTTCGCCGCGAGTCACGCATCACAGACATGTGAGGGGTCCTCCTCATTGGTGGTGCGTTGCTGTGGGGGATTGCGACAGGAGCATGCCAATGACGTGGCCCCAAATCCGCGTCATGTGCGTACGCCTGCCGAGCGAAAGATTGACCGATCCATAGGAATCCCACAAGAGGCCCGACCGCCAGGTAACAAGCGCGCCACACAACTGACATGCTGGCGAACCATGACGATGTACCGCTGCCCCGACTGCGGAATCAGTTCGCCGGTCGATTCTGCCACCTGGTGCTGCCCGGACTGCCGCGGGCCCTGGGACCTGGACTTCCTTGCCGCGCCGGTCCCCCTCACCGAGCTCTCCGGCCGGGTGAACTCACTGTGGCGTTACGCGGAGGCGCTGCCGCTGACCGCCCCCGTCGCCTCCCTCGGGGAGGGCCGCACCCCCCTCGTCCCACTCACCGCCACCGTCTCGGTGAAGCTCGACTTCCTCACGCCGACCCTGTCCTTCAAGGACCGCGGCGCGGTGATGCTGGCCGAGCTCGCCCGGCGCCTGCCCGGAGAGCCGCGCCGTGTGATCGCCGACAGCAGCGGCAACGCGGGGACGGCCGTCGCCGCGTACTGCGCGCGGGCCGGACTGGACTGCACGGTCTTCGTTCCCGAGGCCACCTCCGCCAAGAAGGTCGAGCAGATCCGGGCACACGGCGCACGGCTGGAACTCGTCCCCGGCGACCGGGAGGCCACGGCCCAGGCGGCCCGCGCGGCGGCGGGCGGCGAAGGGGTCTTCTACGCGAGCCATGTGTACAACCCCTACTTCCTGCACGGCACCAAGACGTACGTGTACGAGCTGTGGGAGGACCTCGGCGGCCGGCTGCCGGAGGCGATCGTCGTCCCCGTCGGCAACGGCACGCTGCTGCTGGGCGCGGCCCAGGCGCTGACCGAGCTCCACTCGCACGGCCTGATCGACTCCCGCCCGGCGCTGATCGCCGTTCAGGCGGAGGCCGTCTCGCCGCTGGCCGCGGCGTTCCACGCGGGCGCCGACGACCTGCTGGAGCGCTCCCCCGCCCGCCCGACGCTCGCCGAGGGCATCGCCATCCCGAACCCGCCGCGGGCACGGCAGATCCTGCGGGCGGTACGGGAGTGGGGCGGGACGTTCCTGACCGTCACGGAGGACGAGATCCGGCAGGCCCAACGCGACCTCGCGGGGCGGGGTCTGTTCGTCGAGTCGACGGGTGTGGCCTGCTGGGCGGCGGCCGGCGGCTGGACCGACCGCACGGCGGTCGTGCCGCTGTGCGGAGCGGGGCTGAAGACGGGGACGGCCCCGGCCTGAAGCGGTCCGCGACCGGTTGACATCGAGCGCGCTCCAAGTGATGCAATCCGGGCGCTGGAGCGATACACGACCGGACCGGGGGACCCCATGAACGAGCACACCACGCACGGCGGCGCCGCTCACGTCACGCTCATCACCGGCGGCGGCAGCGGGATCGGCGCCGCGGCGGCCCGCCTGCTCCTCGACCGCGGCCACCGCGTGGCGGTCACCGGCCGGAACCCGGAGCGGCTGCGGCAGTTCGCCGACGAACTGGACTCGCCCGGGGGACTGCTCCTGCTGCCGGGCGACGCGTCCGACCACGAGTCGGTCCAGGCCGCCGTGGACGCGACCGTCGAGAAGTTCGGCCGGCTCGACGCCGTCGTGGCGAACGCGGGCTTCGCCACGCACGACACGCTCGCGGACGGCGATCCGGAGAGGTGGCGGGAAATGGTGCTCACCAACGTCCTCGGACCGGCGCTGCTGATCCGGGCCTCGCTGCCCGCGCTGAAGGAGACACGCGGCCGGATCGTCCTGATCGGCAGCGTGGCGGGCTTCCAGAACACCCCGGGCAACATCTACGGCGCGACGAAGTGGGCCGTCACCGGCCTCGCGGAGAACACCCGCCGGATGGTGACGGCCGACGGTGTGGGCGTCACCCTCGTCGCGCCCGGTCGTGTCGAGACCCCGTTCTGGGACGGTCTCGGCGCCCTGCCTGAAGGGCACCTGCTGACGGCCGGCCAGATCGCGGACTCCATCGTGTGGGCGATCGGGCAGCCGGAGGGCGTCGACATCAACACCGTGATCATTCGCCCCGTCGGGCAACCGGTCTGACCTACGGGCCTCCGGGCCGGCCGCTGGTCATCGAGCTCCCGGCCCGGCCGTCCGGCGCTACGATCGGCCGGTCGGCGAAGGGGGCGGGAATGCGCGGCATTACACGGCGGGCCGTGCTGGTTCTGGGGATGGGGGCGGTCGCCTCCGCCTGCTCCGGACCGGACCCGCAGGACGGTGTGGACGAGGGGCCCCTTCGTACGGAGACGGAGCCGCTGGAGAAGAGGTTCGCGCTCCTCGGGCCGTTGAGCGACGCGCACTGGCTCGGCTACGACCGGGTGAAGAACAACGACGGCAGGTCGGTGCCCGGTCCGTCCGACATCCGGCTCGTCGGCTTCGCCCGGCTCGCGGGCGGCAGGGCGGCCGAGCTGACGTCGGTCGCGGAGCGCGGGTTCGGGCCGGAGCCGCTGGGTGAACTGCCGGATCGGCTCACCGCGTTCGCGCCGAAGGACGCCGAGTGGCAGCACAGCGATGCCTTCGACGACGAGATGACCGGCGGCGCGTACTCCGGCCGTTTCCTGCTGTCGCCGGCCACGGGCACGGTCTGTTTCGACGTGCTGAACGTGCCGTAGGGGCGGCGGCCGCGCCACGGAGGAGTGGCGTGGCCGGGCCGTGGGCCGGGCGCCGGTCAGTCCGAAGGCTTCCCGAGCGGCACGCCCGCCGGCTCGGCGTCACCAGCCGGCTCGACGTCGGCCGGCGGCTCGGCCTCAGCCGGCGGCAGGCCCGCTAGGCGTCGCTGCTCGTCCTCCACGATCCGGCGCGCCAGCGATCCGACCGAGATGTCGACCGCGTCCGGCGTGGCCTCCGCGACGTCGCTGCGACGGGCGTA
The DNA here is from genome assembly GCF_053610925.1 of Streptomyces sp. NPDC054847. NCBI lineage: Bacteria > Bacillati > Actinomycetota > Actinomycetes > Kitasatosporales > Streptomycetaceae > Streptomyces > Streptomyces sp. NPDC054847. The sequence continues at coordinate 12,472 of NZ_JBSGZJ010000132.1, forward strand.
GGCGTCGAACAGGCGGGACTTGCTCTCCAGGATGTCCAGCATCCGCTGGTCGACGCTGTCCGCGGCGAGCAGCCGGTGGACCTGTACGGCGCGGACCTGGCCCATCCGGTGGGCACGGGCGACCGCCTGATGTTCCATCGTCGGTTTGACCTGCGGTTCGCAGATGATGACGACCGATGCCGCCTGGAGGTTGAGCCCCACACCACCGGCCTCGATCTGTGCGAGGAGCACCGCGTGGCCGGGTGCGGCCGTGAACTCGTCCACGAGTTGCTGACGGCGGGCGGCGGGCACGCTTCCCGAGACGGGGCCGAACACGCCGCCGTCCAGAGCCGCCTCCACCGTGGTGAGCACATCGCGGAAGTACGAGAAGACCACCACTTTGAGCCCGTTGACCGCGGCGTCGTCCACCAGCTCGCGCAGCCGCTCCAGCTTCGCCGACTTCTCGGGACGCGCGTACGCGGCCCTGCGCATCGCCATGAAGTTGCCGCTCGCCACGGCCTCCCGGTACGCCTCCGCGTCGTCCGCGCTGAACTCCTCCCACTCCTCCACCTGGAGCAGCGAGGGCAGTTCGGTGAGCACGTCCTGCTGGTTGCGGCGCAGATAGGCCGGGGCCACCGCGCGGCGGAAGGCCTGGGAGCCGGCGACCGCGTCGCTGCCCTGGATCTCGGGCAGAAGCGCCGGCTGGAGGTGGCGGACGAGGTTGCGGAACTCCTCGACCCGGTTCTCCATCGGCGTGCCGGTGAGGAACAGGACCCGCTCGCACCGCTCCGCCCAGCGGGCGACGGCCTTCGACCTGCGGGCATCCGGGTTCTTCACGTAGTGGGCCTCGTCGACGACGAGCATGCCCGGCGCGGAGCCGTCGGGTACGGCCATGCCGTGCAGGGCGTCGAAGGTCGTGACGGCGATACCGCCCCGCTCCTGCCAGTCGGCGTACGCGTCGGCGCGGTCCGGCCCGTGCACCGTCACGGGGCGCAGTGTGCTGCGCGACCTGATCTCGCGTGCCCAGTTGATGAGGACGCTCGCCGGGCACACCACCACGAAGTGCGTCTGCCCCTGGGCGGCGAGGTGGGCGAGTGCGGCGATGGCCTGGACGGTCTTGCCGAGTCCCATCTCGTCGCCGAGGATCACGCGGCGCTGGGCGAGCGCGAAGCGGGCGCCGAAAGCCTGGTAGCCGCGGAGCGACACGCGGCGGTGGGTGTCGTCGAGTCGCTGCCCGCGTACCCGCTCCGCGAGTTCGGCGGGCAGGAAGCCCTCCGCGGTCTCCGGGTCGGTTCCCCGGCCGGAGACCTCTGCGAGCAGGCTGTAGTACTCCGCCGAACGCAGCTCGAAGTCGACCCACGCCTCGGCCTCCGACGCGGGGTCCCTCAGCAGATCTACCGACGCCTGCCCGAGCAGCAGCGGCACGCCGGCGCCCACCGCCTCCGCGGTCAGCTCCCGCACGCGGGCCAGCGCGGCGAGCGCCCGCTTCCGCCCCTCCCGGCCGGTGAGCATCATGCGCAGCCGCCCGCCGGCCGGCCGCGCTGCTGACAGCGGCTCGGCCAGCTGCTTCTCCAGCCGCTCCGCGGCGTCCAGGGCACGCCGCAGTCCCGGTCCGGCCTCCACCAGGCGGTGCAGGGCGACGACGAGTGCGGTGGTACGCGGTTCCGGCCGGTCCACGTCGATCCGTACGGCGACGGTCTCCGCCACGGCGTCCGCGATCTGCCCCGCGGCGGCGATGGCCTGGTCGGCGGTCTGCGCGCCGACGCCGGAGATCTGGCGCAGCTCGTACCGTCCCGCCGCGTGCACCTGACGCACCGTGCCGTATCCGGCCGCTTCGAGGGCGCCGAGCCGCAGCCGTCCTTCGGTGACGTCCTTGAGCCGGCTCACGGGAATGGAGCCGAGTTCCTTGTCCACCAGCTCGGTGCGGATCGGGTCGAGTGCCCCGGTCACGTCCGCCAGCGCGCGGCGGTGGTCCGAGCGGACCGCCCGCGCCGCGTCGAGCAGCCGGCCGGCCTCCGCGAGCAGTTCCCTGGCGTCCCGTCCGGCGCGCACCACCGGCGTCCCCCGACCTTCACCGCGTGCTGCCATGACGCCCCTCATGTGCCTTCCGCCCCGACGTGCGCACTCTCCCGCGCGTCGCCTGCCCTCCGCCAGTCACAGTGGCCAAGCGGCCAGCAAATCACCCGGGCCGTAGGCGGCGTCGAGCCCCGGACAGTCGACTCCGCTGCGCGAGACCGCCACGACCGGAACGGGCTCGCCGGTGAGGGCGGCCCGGTGTCGATGGAGAGCTGCCAGGTCGTGCCGGTCGAAGGGCGACTGCTCCAGCCACTTGATGGAGCCGACGAAGAGCAGATCCTTGGCGATGGGAGCGCGGTCCGCCCCGACGATGTCGATCTCGACGTCATTGGTGCGGGTCCAGTAGCCGCCCACTGCGGGGGCAGCGGGCAGCCGGTCGTCGGGCAGTATCCGCGCCAGGGCCTCGCGGACAAGGGGCTCGACGGCTCGGCCGCGCCAGCTGGTCCAGTTCTCCCGGATGCGCGCCAGGGTCAGATCGCCCCGCCCCCGCTCGATCTCCTCCATGGACGGACCGAGCAGGTGCAGCCAGAACCGCAGGTAGGGATCTGTCACCCGGTAGCGACGGTCCTTCGACGGACGCAGCGATACGGGCAACTCGGGGGCGACAATCCGCTTGTCCGTGAGCAGTTCCAACGCCCGCTGCAGCGGCGTGGCCCTGATCCCGCCGGCCGCGCGGGCGATGTTGGTGAAGGTCCGCTCGCCACTGCCGATCGCCGCGAGCACCGTACGCGCCTGAGCCTGCGGCGGGAACTCCGCGGCGAGCGAGCGTTCGGCCGATACCAGCAGGGCAGAGACCGGATCGTTCAGCGCCTCGCCCAGGAAGTCCGACAGCCCTGCGCCGTGCGGCCACTCCGCGCAGATCAGCGGCAGCCCGCCGGTGACCAGCGCGGCGTCGAAGGCTTCGGCCGGATCCAGTCCCAGCATCCGCCCGACCTCGGCGGGATTCAGCGGCCCGAGCACCATCTCCCGGCCGCGCTGGTGGAAGGGGCGTCCATAGCTGTTCAGCGCCTCCATCATCGACAGATCCGAGCCGATGAGGACCAGCAGCACGGGCTTGGTCTCCAGCACACGGTCCCAGGCCCGCTGCAGCATCCCCTCGAATGCCCCGCCGATATCCATCAGATACGGGACCTCGTCGATGACCAGCACACTCGCCCGGTCGGCGGGCAGCGCCGCGGCCAGCACATCGAACGCCGCGTCCCAACTCTCCGGCCGCGCGGCGGCCACCAGCTGCGCCAGCGGCAGCGTCGACGCCTGGGCGTCTCGGGCCAGCCGGGCCAGATCATCCGCCGGGGACGCACCGGTCGCAGCGTAGAACAAGAACGGGGCTCCGGAGCGCTCCGCGAACCGCTCGACGAGTCGCGACTTGCCCACCCGGCGCCGCCCGCGCAGCATCACGCACCGACCGGGCCGGTCCCCTCCGACCTGGGTCGCCACTTTCTGCAGCTCGCGCTCCAACGTCGCGAGCTCCTGCCGACGACCTACGAAATCCGCCACGGCTGTCGACCTCCACGTATGGCACTAACATGGATGTTACTAACATGAAGGTTAGCAGGAAGGGACCGTGGCAACACGTTGCTGCGGGCCGGGCGAGTCAAAAGGCCGCCGCCAGGCGGGGCCGGCCGGCCCGGCGGAAGACGGCACGAGCGTCCCGTGTGAGGCGGCGGCCCGCCGGACCCCGCACGGGAAACGGCGAGTGGCCGGCTCCCGGAGGAGC
>NZ_JBSGZJ010000133.1:0-16152 GCF_053610925.1 Streptomyces sp. NPDC054847
TTGCCGACGGGCTGAATTTCGCGAAGCGAAACTCAGCCCGTCCGGCGTTTGAGGACACCGCGCGAAGCGCGGTACGGGGCCCGGGGCTCGCCCCGGTTTCGGGAAGGGGCGGGGCAGGGGACAGGCTCCGCGCAGCGGCCACCCACCCACAGCGTGCACGCATCCGTAGCGGGCACCTGCCCGGCGGGCACGCACCCGCAGCAGCCCCCGGCCCCCGGCCCCGCCCTCGACTCAGAGCTCCTCGCGGCTCGCCAGCGCCAGCGTCCGGCGGGCCCCCGCCACCACCGCCGCGTCGACGAAGCGGCCGTCCGGCAGGGCCAGCGCCCCCGCGTCCGACGCTGCCGCCTTCACGATGTCCTCGGCCGCTTCGATCTCCTCCTTCGTCGGGCGGAAGGCGCGTTCGATGACGGGGAGCTGGCGTGGGTGGATGGCCGCCCGGCCCAGGAAGCCGAGGGACCTGCCGTGGGAGCAGGAGGCGTAGAGGCCGTCGAGGTCGAGGATGTCCGGGAAGACCGACTGTGGCGGCGGCGCGAGACCCGCGGCCCTCGCGGCCATGACCGTACGGGTGCGGGGCCAGTCGAGACCGGCGTCGCCGCGGAGACCGAGGTCGGCGCGGAGATCCGACTCGCCGAGCGCGATGCCGGCGACGGCGTCGTGCGCGGTGGCGATCGCGTACGCGTGCTCCACGGCGAGCGCCGACTCGATGAGCGGGTACAGGGGAACGCCCGGTGCGCGGGCCGCGATCTGCTGGATGTCAGTGGCGTATGCGACCTTGGGGATACGCAGGGCACTCAGACCCGGCAGGCCGGCGAGTGCCTCGACGTCATGGGGGGAGTTGATGCGGACATGGACAGGGAGCGGCTGGGGGGACGACAGAAGTTCGGCCGTCGCGTCGAGGGCGTACGGCTTGCGGCCCTGGGCGACGGCGTCCTCGAGGTCGACGATGACGATGTCGGCCTCGGAGGCGATGGCCTTGCGTACCACCTCCGGGCGGTCGCCCGGGGCGTAGAGCCAGGTGAGGGGGATGGTCATAGTGCCCCTTGGGTGCGAAGTGCGGTGATGTCGGTGGGGGTAAGGCCGAGTTCGGTCAGGACCTCCTCGGTGTCCGCGCCGTGCGGCCGGCCGGCCCAGCGGATACGGCCGGGGGTCTCCGACAGCCGGAAGATGACGTTCTGCATACGCAGCGTGCCGAGTTCGGGGTCCGGTACGTCCGTGATGGTCCCGAGCGCCTGGTACTGCGGATCCTGCATGACGTCGCTGATGTCGTAGACGGGGGCGACGGCCGCCTCCGCCTTCTCGAACGCGTCGACCACCTCGTCGCGTGTCCGGCGGGCGATCCAGCCGCCGACGGCGTCGTCGAGTTCGCCTGCGTGTTCGGCGCGGCCGGTTCCGGTGGCGAACCACGGCTCCTCGACGAGCTCGGGCCGGCCCACAAGGTGCATGACGCGTTCCGCGACGGACTGGGCGGAGGTGGAGACGGCGAGCCAACTGCCGTCCACGGTGCGGTAGATGTTGCGCGGCGCGTTGTTGCGGGAGCGGTTGCCCGTGCGGGGCTGGACATAGCCGAGCTGGTCGTACCAGAGCGCCTGCGGGCCGAGTACGGCCAGGATCGGTTCGATGATCGCCATGTCGACGACCTGGCCGCGGCCGGTGGTGGCGCGGGCGGCGAGCGCGGTCATGACGGCATAGGCGGTGGCAAGGGCGGCGACGGAGTCGGCGAGGCCGAAGGGGGGGAGTGTCGGCGGACCTTCCGGTTCGCCGGTGGCGGCGGCGAAGCCGCTCATCGCCTCCGCGAGGGTGCCGAAACCGGGGCGGTGTGAGTACGGGCCGAACTGTCCGAAGCCGGTGACCCGGGCGAGGACCAGCCGGGGGTTGGCCGCGCTCAGTTCGTCCCAGCCGAGCCCCCATTTCTCCAGCGTGCCGGGGCGGAAGTTCTCGACGACCACATCGGCGGTCGCGGCGAGACGGAGCAGGGTCTCCCGGCCTCCGGGGGAGGACAGGTCGAGGGTGACGTTGCGCTTGTTGCGGCCGAGGACCTTCCACCACAGCCCGACACCGTTCTTGGCCGGGCCGTGGCCGCGTGACGGGTCGGGGCGGGTCGGGTGCTCGACCTTGATGACCTCGGCGCCGAAGTCACCGAGCATCGTGGCGCACAGGGGGCCGGCGAAGAGGGTCGCGAGGTCGAGGACTCGCAGGCCCTCCAGCGGAAGCCGACCCTCCGGGGGACGGTGACCTTCCGGGGGACGGTGACCCTCCGGCGGAAGGGGATTCGAGGGAAGGGGAGACGACGCAGGGCTCATGAGGCGGCGTCGATCTCGGAGCGGTACGGCATGGAAGAGGACGCTCCCGGGCGCTGGACGGACAGGGCGGCGGCCGCGCATGCCCAGGCCAGGCACTGCCTGATCGGCTTCTTCTCACCGAGGGCCACGGCCAGGGCGCCGACGAAGGTGTCGCCCGCCGCGGTGGTGTCCACGGCGTGGACGGCAGGTGCCGGGACGCTGATCGGCTCGGTGCCCCGGGCCGCGTACAGACAGCCCGCGGACCCCAGGGTGATGACCACCTCCGGGACCTGGCGCAGCAGTTCCTGTGCCGCGGAGCGGTGGTCGGCGATGCCGGTGAGGGTGGCGGCCTCGTGCTCGTTCGGCACCAGCAGATCGGTGGCGGCGAGGAGTTCGGGCGGCAGCGGCTGGGCGGGGGCGGGGGTGAGGACCGTCCGCACCCCGTGGCGGCGGGCTGCTTCTGCGCCGTCGAGGACGGCGCTGAGGGGGAGTTCGAGCTGGAGCAGCAGGGTGTCCGCGGTGGCGATGAGGGCTTCCTCGCCGGGGGCGAGGGCGGTGACGGTGCCGTTGGCGCCCGGGATGACGACGATGGCGTTGCCGCCCTCGTCGTCGACGACGATGTGCGCCGTGCCGGAGGGGCATTCGGAGGTCCGGAGCAGGTCGATGTCGACACCGCACGATTCGAGGGTGTGCCGCAGTTGGGGGCCGAAGGGGTCGGAGCCGACCGCGCCGATCATCGCGACCTCGCCGCCGGCGCGTGCCGCCGCGACGGCCTGGTTGGCGCCCTTGCCGCCGGGGACGGTGCGGAATTCGCGTCCCGTGACGGTCTCCCCGCGTTTCGGCGCGTGCGCCACGAAGGCGACGAGGTCCATGTTGGTGCTGCCGAGCACCACGATGCCTGTCATGGGCGGAGTGCCTCCTTGAGCGTGAGGTGGGCGAGCGTGTCGAAGCCGACGCCGTCGAACCCGGTGACGGAGGTGGCGAGCCGGTTCTTGAGCGGGGCGGTCCACCGGTCGGGCAGGGCGTCCGGCTGTCCGGCCAGCAGGCCCGCGAGCGATCCGGCCGTCGCACCGTTCGAGTCGGTGTCGAGCCCGCCGGACACGGCGCGGCAGATGGAACCGGTGAAGTCACCGTCGGCATGGGTGAGCGCGGCGACGAGCAGCGCGGCGTTGGGCAGCACATGCACCCAGTGGTAGGCCCCGTACACGGCGTGGACGCTGTCGACGGCGTCGGCGAAGTCGGCGTGCTCCCCGGCCGCCCGGACGCCGAAGCGCACGGCGGCGGCGAAGCGTGAGCGGGGCGGGACGACGGTGAGGCCGGCGGCGATCGCCGCGTGCACATCGGCGGTGCCGGTGGCCGCCGCGGCGATGGCGGCGGCGGTGAACATGGCGCCGTACACACCGTTCGCGGTGTGCGTGAGACAGGCGTCCCGGTACGCCTGCGCGGCGGCGGCCTCGGGCGCGCCGGGGTTGGTCCAGCCGTGGATGTCCGCGCGGATGGCCGCGCCGATCCATTCACGGAACGGGTTGTGGTGGGAGGCGGTCAGCGAGGGCTCGATGCCGCACAGGAGGTTGCGGTACGCGATGCGCTCCGCCGTGAACGTGCGCCCGGCCGGCAACTCGTCCAGCCACAGCCTGGCGACATCGTCGGTGGTGAAGTCCCTGCCGTGGCGCTGGAGGAGAAGAAGGCCGAGGAGCGGATAGTTGAGGTCGTCGTCCTCGGGCATGCCGTCGATGTTCTCCGCGAGGGAGGTGGCGGCGCTGCGCCGGTTCCAGGGATGGGCGGCGGCGAGCTCCGGCGGCAGACCCTTGGCGGTGAACCAGGTGGTGAGAGGCCAGTTGCCGGTGGCGCGGGCGATGTCGCGGATGGCGTGGAGCGGCAGCTTCTCGACGGGTTTGCCGAGCAGGCAGCCGGCGGCGCGCCCGAGCCAGGCGGCGTGCAGCGCGTCTCCGAGCCGGTGCGCCTGCCGTGGCAGGGGTGTGTCCGCCGGGCCGCGGGCGCGGGTCGTTCGCGTACCGCTGCCGACGACATCGGACGGCTCCACCGGCTTTCCCGGTTCCACCGGCTCTGGCGCCGCCGGCGGCCCGGACGCCGGGACGCCGGTGCCAGACTCGGCCATGAGGGCCTGCCGCGCTCTTCCGCCGCCTCCCGCGCCGTGGCCCTCGGCCGCCAGGGGCAGGTGGCAGGCTTCCGCGATGCCGGCAAGCGACACGGGCTCGTCGGCGGTCGACGGGCAGGGCAGGGCCGCCAGTTCGCCGAGCAGTTCCTCGGCCAGTGCCCGCAGCGCGCCCGGCGCGGGCGCCCGCGACGCCCCCGCACGCTCCGGGGCGAGCGCGCCGCCCGCAGCCAGCCAGCGGTCCCGGACCGGCGATCCGTCCCTGCCGTCCTCCTCCGCCTGCCTCAGTTCATGGCCGATCAGATCCTCCGGCTGGACCCAGGTCAGCCGCAGCGTCTGCGTCATCGTGCCGTGCCCGTGAGGGTGGCGAACGCCGTCTCGTGGGCCCTGCGGCGCTGGGTGTCCCGTTCGTGGATCTCCCGTGCGACCGCGGCCAGTTCGGCCGCCGGCGCGTGCAGGTCGACACGGCTGGCCTCCGCGACCTGCCGGGCCCACTCCTCCGGCACGGCCGCCTCGCCGCTCAGGGCGCCCGCGATCGCGCCGGCCATCGTCGCGATCGAGTCGCAGTCCCGCCCGTAGTTGACGGCCGACAGGACCGTACGGCGGAAGTCGCCGTCGTTGACGAGGAGCATTCCGAGCGCGATCGGGAGCTCCTCGATGGAGTGGAGGCGGGAGGGGCGGCGTGCGCCCAGTGACGGTGAGCGGTAGTCGGGGCCGACCGTGTCGAACGGCGCGACCGCCGCCCGCAGCGGCACCAGCGCCGACTCGAAGTCCGTGTGCCGCGCGGCCGCTTCGGCCACCGACTCGATCGCCGCCTGGGTGCCGTCCTTCGCCAGGGCCGTCGCCGCCTCGACGACGGAGGCCGGGGTGGCGCCCGGCAGGCACGCGGCGGCGACGGCGGCCGCGAACACTCCGGCCGCCTCCCGCCCGTAGGACGACTGGTGGGCGCCCGCGATGTCGACCGCCTCCGCGTAGGCGGCCGCGGGGTTGGCCGCGTTGACCAGCCCCACCGGCGCCATGTACATCGCCGCACCGCAGTTCACGATGTTTCCGCTGCCCGCCTCCCGCGGGTCGTGGTGCCCGTAGTGCAGCCGGGCGACGAGCCACTTCTCGGCGAGGAAGAGCCGCTGGAGGGGAATGGCCTCGGCCTCGAGTTCCGGGATCCAGCGGGGGTTGGTGATGAGGTCCGGGACGAGGTGGTCGGCGACGGCGTACGCGTCGAGGTGGTCGCGGACCGTGGCGTACACCCCGATCAGCGCGTGCGTCATCAGGGTGTCGTCGGTGATGTGCCCGTCACCCTTGTGGTACGGGGCGATGGGGCGTGCGGTGCGCCACTCGTCACCGTGCCAGGGGCCGACGATGCCGGTGACGCGGCCGCCGTGCCGTTCCACGATCTGGTCGGGGGTGTATCCCTCGACAGGGCCGCCCAGCGCGTCGCCGACCGCTGCGCCGACGAGGCTGCCGGTGATCCGGTCTTCGAGTGAGAGGGGATTCGTCGCCGCTGCTGCGGCCGTCTTCGTCGCCGCCGTGGTCGTCGTCATGTCGGAATTGTCCCCCTGGGGCGGCCGGCAACGGCGGACCTCGCGCCGGGGTTTCGGCTACCCGGTGGGCGGGACGGCACCCAGTGGCAGCCCTCCGGGCGCGCGGAGCGCCCTTTCGAGCAGGGCGGCGAGCTCGACGAGGTCCGTTCCCGCGAGACGGGGCAGCGCACAGCCGGCCAGGGTGCGGCAGGCGTCGCGCCAGGTGGCGGGCAGGGAAGTGCCGCCACCGAGCGCCCCGGTGAGCGCGCCCGCGAGGGCCGGCGCCGAGTCGGCGACGCGGGAGAGGCAGGCGGCCGCGGGCACGGCCTCCGCGACCTTGCCGCGCGCGGCGACGGCGACGGCGAGCGCGACCGGCACGGTCTCCGCGGCGGCGATGCCGTAGCTGTAGACATGGTCGACGATCTGGTGCTCGAGCAGCGGTACCAGCTCGAAGGCGCCCGACGCGTCGCGGGCGAGCCCGACCGCGTGGTGCGCGTTGCGGCCGATCTCCGTCGCCTCCGGGAGCTGGGCGAGCGCCGCGTCGACGGCCGCGTCCACGTCCGCGCCGCCGAGCGCGGCGGCGACGGCGGCGGCCATGGCGCGGGCCCCGTGGACCCCGTCGCCGTCCTGTGTGTACCGGGCGTCGAACTCGGCCAGCCCGGCGGCCGAGGCCGGGTCGCCCGGGTGGACGACGGCGAGCACGGCGGCCCGCACACAGGCGGCGTCGTCGAAGTAGTGCGGGTTGTCGTGGCCGGTGGCGGGAGGGCGCAGACCGGTGGCCAGGTTGCCGAGCCCGGCGCGCACGGAGATACGGGCGCGCAGCGGCAGCACGGCGGACTCGACCTCGGGAGCGCGCTCTGCGGCCGCGGCGACCTGGCCCGCGAGGGAGTTCCAGGCGACGTCGATCGCGGCCCGCATGCGGCGCTCCGGGGCGAGGCCGCGGAAGAGCTGGCCTGCGGCGGTGAGCACGGTCCCGGCGGCGAACGCCGCCCACTCGGCGTCGTCGGAGGGGCCCAGCCGGAGGGGCTCCGGTGGCTGGTTGAGCGCGATGGGGACGGGCAGGGTCGTCGTGGCGTTCTGCTCGGCGAAGGTGTCGAGCTCGCGGGTCAGACGCCGGGTCCACTCGGGCATCCGGGCGGCACGGTGCCGTGCGGCCGGCCATCCTGCGGCGTCACCGGCGGCGAGTCCCAGCAGGAGGCCCTCGATCCGGCGCGGTCCGTCCGGCGCGAGGTACTCCGTCCTGCGCGCCGGGCGCCCGCCGGGCCGGGCGGGCTTCGGTGCCGGCGTGCCGAGCGAGGTGCCGCGCGTGTGTCCCGTCTCGCCCGAGGGCCGGATGCCGAGGGCGGAGGCCGGAGCGTATCGCTGGGCGCGTGGCGCCGCCGCGCGGCCGGTCGCTGTGCCGTGAACGAGGACCACATCGGTGCTCCGCCTCCGGCTCGCGCTTCCGGTGTCGTCCGGGGATCCGGGCTTCGGGGTGTCGTGGATGTGGATCCGGTCGCCGGCGTCCCGCGTCCGGCCGGCGGCTTCGGTGGCGGGCGACGTGCCGGGCTTCGTGGTGTCGGGGACGGGGTCCGGGCCGGGGGTCATGCCGGGTCGTCCCCCTCGTCCGGGGTGAGCAGATCGGCGATGTCCAGGACGTGGTAGCCCCGCATGGAGGGGAGGCAGCTGCCGCGGACCGGGCCGATGGCCGATGCCCATTCCTCCGGGATCGCCGCGGTACCGGACACCGCGCCCGCCAGCGCGCCGGCGACCGCTGCCGTGGTGTCGGCGTCGCGGCCCATGTTGACCGCTGTCAGCACCGACGTACGGAAGTCGCCCCGTGCCGCGGCGAACGCGCCGAACGCGAGGCCCACCGCCTCGGGAGCCAGGTCCGTCCACGGGTAGCCGCCGATGACGACTGCGGAGCGGACCGCCCGTTCCATGGAGAGGGCGTCGGGGTACGTCCGTCCGGCGGCGACGACCGCGCGCCGCATGGAGCGGGCCGTCCACGAGTCCATGGGGACGACGGACAGCGCCGCGCCGATCACCCCCGCCGGGCCCGCGCCGCCCATGGCCGCCGCGACACCCGCCGCCACCGCCCGGCCGCCGTAGATGCCCTCGCCGTCGTGGCTGACGCTCCCGTCGACGGCCACCAGCCGTGCCGCTTCCGCGGGGCGGCCGGCGGCGAAGACGCCGAAGGGGGCGGCCCGCATCGCGAGACCGTCGCTCCACGCGTGCCGGTGCTGCGCGGAGATGGGGGCCGCGAGGCCCCTGCGGAGGTTCTCCAGAGTGCCGCGCTCGCTGAACCCCGCCCCGCGGAACGGTCCTTCGTCCAGGTCCGCGATCCACTCGTGCCACGCCGACTCGACATGCGCGACGGTCAGCGCGGAGCCATGGCGGGCGAGCAGCAGACCGGAGAAGATCGCGTACTCGGTGTCGTCGGTGCCCGCCGGGTCGTCGCTCACGAAACCCTCGATGCGGCCCCAGCGGCGGCGGATCTCGGAGGGGCGCAGGTTCTCGGCCGGGGCGCCGAGCGCGTCGCCGACCGCGAGGCCGAGGAGTGCTCCGCGGGCCCGGTCGAGCAGGGCGGCGGTGGAACCCGAGCCGGACGCTTCCAGCACTTCCATGAAGGTCCCCTTCGCGCGCGCGAGCCTTGTTCCTCGATCTGTGCCACGAGCCGCCCGCAATGAGTCGGAGGAACGTTTCTGTCACCCGCTTCGCCCAGTCTGCCGGCCAGGTAAGTAAAGCCTGCCTTGCTGGTACGCCCCTTACATCCGGCGTATCTTCGAGGACGACGAGGGGGGCGGGGCCGAAGGGCCGCTGCCGGAGGAAGGGGAGAGCTGTGTCCATCATCGAGACCGAGGCCACGCTGCACGAGGCGCACCGTGACAACCACACGCACCGCGATGTGAACGGTGGCTGGCTGCGTCCGGCGGTGTTCGGTGCGATGGACGGACTGGTCTCCAACCTGGCGCTGATGACCGGTGTGGCCGGTGGGGCGGTCTCGCAGCAGACCGTCGTCATCGCGGGACTCGCGGGACTCGCCGCCGGCGCCTTCTCCATGGCGGCCGGCGAGTACACCTCCGTCGCGTCCCAGCGTGAGCTGGTCGAGGCCGAACTGGACGTGGAGCGCCGGGAGTTGCGCAAGCATCCGGTCGACGAGATGGAAGAGCTGGCCGCCCTGTACGTGGCCCGCGGCGTGCAGCCGGCGCTCGCCCGCGAAGTGGCGATGCAGCTGTCCAAGGACCCCGAGCAGGCCCTCGAGATCCATGCCCGCGAGGAGCTGGGCATCGACCCGGACGACCTGCCCTCGCCGCTCGTCGCCGCCGTGTCCTCGTTCGGTTCGTTCGCGCTCGGAGCGCTTCTGCCGGTGCTGCCGTACCTCCTCGGCGCGAGCACGCTCTGGCCCGCGGTGCTGCTGGCGCTGGTCGGCCTGTTCGCGTGCGGCGCGCTGGTGGCGAAGGTCACGGCCCGCAGCTGGTGGTTCAGCGGCGTGCGCCAGCTCGCCCTCGGCGGCGCCGCCGCCGCGCTCACGTACGCCCTCGGCACTCTCATCGGGACAGCCGTCTGACGCCACCCCGGCCCGGCCTCGTCACCGCACCGGCTCCTGGTGGGAGCCGGTGCGTTCGCATTTCCGGCCCGCGTCCCGCACCCTGTGACGTACGTCCTGCCGCGAAGGCGCCCAGGGGTGAGACACTATGCATGGCACGACATAAGTAGCCGTTACTCGGTGGTTTCGAATCCGCAATCCCCGGGCATTAGCCGAAAACGCTGTGGGCAATGAAGCCTGCTCTGCGAGAGTCCTCCGGATACTGATTTGTCCGTTGTGACCCACCTTCACCGCCAGGGGCGGTGTCCGCATGCTGGAATGAGCTATCCGCTTCTCGAGAAGCCCTCCATCATGTAACCTGCACGAAATTTCGCGGAGGGCCAACGTCGTCCCTCGGCACTGCACATGCCACGACGACGACGGGAGAGCCGATGCGTTCCGACGCCTGGTCGCCCATGGACGGTCGCCCCGCCCCCCAGGGGATGTACGACCCCCGTAACGAACACGACGCCTGCGGTGTCGGGTTCGTGGCCACCCTCACCGGTGTTGCCAGCCATGAGTTGGTCGAGCAGGCGCTGACCGTACTGCGGAACCTCGAGCACCGCGGCGCCACCGGCTCCGAGCCCGACTCCGGCGACGGCGCGGGCATCCTGCTCCAGGTCCCCGACGCGTTCCTGCGCGAGGTCACCGCGTTCGAGCTGCCTCAGGCCGGCTCGTACGCCGTCGGAATCGCCTTCCTCCCGGCCGACGCGGAGGGCAACGAGACCGCCGTCTCGAAGATCGAGACGATCGCCGGCGAAGAGGGCCTCACCGTCCTCGGCTGGCGTGAGGTGCCCGTCACCCCCGACCTGCTCGGCAACGGCGCCCGCGCCACCATGCCCGCCTTCCGTCAGCTCTTCGTGGGCGACGGCAGCAGCGAGGGCATCGCGCTGGACCGCAAGGCGTTCGTGCTGCGCAAGCGCGCCGAGCGCGAGGCCGGCGTCTACTTCCCGTCGCTGTCCGCGCGCACCATCGTCTACAAGGGCATGCTGACCACCGGCCAGCTGGAGCCCTTCTTCCCGGACCTGTCCGACCGGCGCTTCGCCACGGCCGTCGCGCTCGTCCACTCGCGGTTCTCCACGAACACGTTCCCGAGCTGGCCGCTGGCCCACCCGTACCGCTTCGTCGCGCACAACGGTGAGATCAACACGGTCAAGGGCAACCGGAACTGGATGCGCGCCCGTGAGTCGCAGCTCGCCTCCAAGCTGTTCAACTCCGGCGCCGGCAAGATCGACCGGATCTTCCCCGTCTGCACCCCGGACGCCTCCGACTCCGCCTCCTTCGACGAGGTCCTGGAGCTGCTCCACCTCGGCGGCCGTTCACTGCCGCACTCGGTGCTGATGATGGTCCCCGAGGCGTGGGAGAACCACGACTCCATGGACCCCGCCCGGCGCGCCTTCTACCAGTACCACTCCACGATGATGGAGCCCTGGGACGGCCCCGCCTGCGTGACCTTCACCGACGGCGTCCAGGTCGGCGCGGTCCTCGACCGCAACGGTCTGCGCCCCGGCCGCTACTGGGTCACCGACGACGGCCTCGTCGTCCTCTCCTCCGAGGTCGGCGTCCTCGACATCGACCCGGCCAAGGTCGTCCGCAAGGGCCGCCTGCAGCCCGGCAAGATGTTCCTCGTCGACACCGCGGAGCACCGCATCATCGAGGACGACGAGATCAAGTCCGCCCTCGCCGCCGAGCACCCCTACCAGGAGTGGCTGGAGGCCGGTGAGATCGAGCTCGAGGACCTCCCCGAGCGCGAGCACATCGTCCACACCCACGCCTCCGTCACCCGCCGCCAGCAGACCTTCGGCTACACCGAGGAAGAGCTGCGCGTCATCCTCGCGCCGATGGCCCGCACCGGCGGCGAGCCGCTCGGCTCCATGGGCACGGACTCGCCGATCGCGGCCCTCTCCGAGCGCCCGCGGCTGCTCTTCGACTACTTCACCCAGCTGTTCGCGCAGGTCACCAACCCGCCGCTGGACGCCATCCGCGAGGAGCTCGTCACCTCGCTGTACTCCTCGCTCGGCCCCCAGGGCAACCTGCTTGAGCCGACCGCGGCGTCCTGCCGCAGCGTCACGCTGCCCTTCCCGGTGATCGACAACGACGAGCTGGCCAAGCTCATCCACATCAACGCCGACGGCGACATGCCCGGAATGAAGGCGGCCACCCTGGCCGGCCTCTACCGGGTCTCCGGCGGCGGCGACGCGCTCGCCGCCCGTATCGAGGCGATCTGCGGCGAGGTCGACGCGGCCATAGAGGACGGCGCCCGCCTGATCGTCCTCTCCGACCGGCACTCGGACGCCGAGCACGCGCCCATCCCGTCGTTGCTGCTCACCTCCGCCGTCCACCACCACCTCATCCGCACCAAGCAGCGCACCCAGGTGGGCCTGCTGGTCGAGGCCGGTGACGTCCGCGAGGTCCACCATGTCGCCCTGCTCATCGGCTACGGCGCCGCCGCGGTCAACCCGTACCTCGCGATGGAGTCCGTCGAGGACCTGGTCCGCGCCGGCACCTTCATCGAGGGCCTCGAGCCCGAGCAGGCCATCCGGAACCTGATCTACGCCCTCGGCAAGGGCGTCCTCAAGGTCATGTCCAAGATGGGCATCTCCACGGTCGCCTCCTACCGCGGCGCGCAGGTCTTCGAGGCCGTCGGTCTCGACGAGGCCTTCGTCGACAAGTACTTCAACGGCACCGCCACCAAGATCGGCGGCGCCGGACTCGACATCGTCGCCAAGGAGGTCGCCGCCCGGCACGCCAAGGCCTACCCGGCCTCCGGCATCGCCGCCACGCACCGCGCCCTGGAGATCGGCGGCGAGTACCAGTGGCGCCGCGAGGGCGAGCCGCACCTCTTCGACCCGGAGACGGTCTTCCGCCTGCAGCACGCCACGCGCAACAAGCGGTACGACATCTTCAAGAAGTACACGGACCGTGTGAACGAGCAGTCCGAGCGGCTGATGACACTGCGCGGCCTGTTCGCCCTGAAGACCGCCGACGGCACCTCGGGCCGCGAGCCGATCTCCGTCGACGAGGTCGAGCCCGTCTCCGAGATCGTCAAGCGCTTCTCCACCGGCGCCATGTCGTACGGCTCCATCTCCAAGGAGGCGCACGAGACCCTCGCCATCGCCATGAACCAGCTGGGCGGCAAGTCCAACACCGGTGAGGGCGGCGAGGACCCGGAGCGTCTGTACGACCCGGAGCGGCGTTCGTCGATCAAGCAGGTCGCCTCCGGCCGCTTCGGCGTGACGAGCGAGTACCTGGTCAACGCCGACGACATCCAGATCAAGATGGCCCAGGGCGCCAAGCCCGGCGAGGGCGGTCAGCTTCCGGGGCACAAGGTGTACCCGTGGGTCGCCAAGACCCGGCACTCGACCCCGGGCGTCGGTCTGATCTCGCCGCCGCCGCACCACGACATCTACTCCATCGAGGACCTGGCTCAGCTGATCCACGACCTCAAGAACGCCAACCCGGCCGCCCGCATCCATGTGAAGCTGGTCTCCGAGGTCGGCGTCGGCACGGTCGCCGCCGGTGTCTCCAAGGCCCACGCGGACGTCGTCCTGATCTCCGGCCACGACGGCGGTACGGGTGCCTCCCCGCTGACCTCCCTGAAGCACGCGGGCGGCCCCTGGGAGCTCGGCCTCGCCGAGACCCAGCAGACCCTGCTGCTCAACGGCCTGCGCGACCGGATCGTCGTCCAGACCGACGGCCAGCTCAAGACCGGCCGCGACGTCGTCATCGCCGCGCTGCTCGGCGCCGAGGAGTTCGGTTTCGCGACCGCCCCGCTCGTCGTCTCCGGCTGCGTCATGATGCGCGTCTGCCACCTGGACACCTGCCCGGTCGGCATCGCCACCCAGAACCCGGTCCTGCGCGAGCGGTTCTCCGGCAAGGCCGAATTCGTCGTCAACTTCTTCGAGTTCATCGCTCAGGAGGTCCGCGAGATCCTGGCCGAGCTGGGCTTCCGCAGCATCGAGGAGGCCGTCGGCCACGCCGAACTGCTCGACACCGACCGGGCCGTCGACCACTGGAAGGCACAGGGCCTCGACCTCGCGCCGCTGTTCCACGTGCCCGAACTGCCCGACGGCGCGGTGCGCCACCAGGTCGCCGAGCAGGACCACGGACTGGAGAAGGCCCTCGACAACGAGCTCATCGAGCTCGCCGCGGAGGCGCTGAACGCCGCCACGGCAGAGGACGCCCAGCCGGTTCGCGGCCAGGTCGCCATCCGGAACATCAACCGGACCGTGGGCACCATGCTCGGCCACGAGGTGACGAAGAAGTTCGGCGGCGCGGGCCTGCCCGACGACACCATCGACATCACCTTCACCGGCTCCGCCGGCCAGTCCTTCGGCGCGTTCGTGCCGCGCGGCATCACGCTGCGCCTCGAGGGCGACGCCAACGACTACGTAGGCAAGGGCCTCTCCGGCGGCCGTGTGATCGTCCGTCCCGACCGGGGCGCCGACCACCTGGCCGAGTACTCGACCATCGCCGGCAACACCATCGCCTACGGCGCCACCGGCGGCGAGCTGTTCCTGCGCGGCCGGACCGGCGAGCGCTTCTGCGTCCGCAACTCCGGTGCGCTGGTGGTCTCCGAAGGCGTGGGCGACCACGGCTGCGAGTACATGACCGGCGGACACGCGGTCGTCCTCGGTGAGACGGGCCGCAACTTCGCGGCCGGCATGTCCGGTGGCATCGCATACGTGATCGACCTCGACCGGGACAACGTCAACTCTGGCAACCTCGGCGCGATCGAGGCCCTGGACGAGACCGACAAGCAGTGGCTGCACGATGTCGTGCGCCGCCACTTCGAGGAGACCGGCTCGACCGTCGCCGAGAAGCTTCTCGCCGACTGGTCCGTGAGCGTGGACCGCTTCAGCAAGATCATCCCGACCACGTACAAGGCAGTGCTCGCCGCCAAGGACGCCGCTGAGCTCGCCGGTCTCTCCGAGCAGGAGACCACCGAGAAGATGATGGAGGCGGCGACCAATGGCTGACCCCAAGGGCTTCCTGACCACCGGGCGCGAGGTCGCCGAGACCCGCCCCGTCGAGGAACGCGTCAAGGACTGGAACGAGGTCTACGTCCCCGGCTCCCTGCTGCCGATCATCAGCAAGCAGGCCGGCCGGTGCATGGACTGCGGCATCCCGTTCTGCCACAACGGCTGCCCGCTCGGGAACCTCATCCCCGAGTGGAACGACTACGCCTACCGCGAGGACTGGGGCGCCGCCTCCGAGCGGCTGCACGCCACCAACAACTTCCCGGAGTTCACCGGCCGTCTGTGCCCGGCGCCCTGTGAAGCGGCGTGTGTGCTCGGCATCAACCAGCCCGCCGTCACCATCAAGAACGTCGAAGTCTCCATCATCGACAAGGCGTGGGACTCCGGTGACGTCACCCCGCAGCCGCCGGAGCGCCTCTCCGGCAAGACCGTCGCCGTCATCGGCTCCGGCCCGGCCGGCCTCGCGGCCGCGCAGCAGCTGACCCGCGCCGGCCACACGGTCGTCGTGTACGAGCGCGCCGACCGCATCGGCGGGCTCCTGCGCTACGGCATCCCCGAGTTCAAGATGGAGAAGGTGCACATCAACCGCCGCATCGAGCAGATGCGCGCGGAAGGCACCAAGTTCCGCACCGAGGTCGAGATCGGCAAGGACATGCCGGCCGACGCGCTGCGCCGCCGCTACGACGCGGTCGTCGTCGCGGCCGGTGCCACCGTCTCCCGCGACCTGCCCGTGCCGGGCCGTGAACTGAACGGCATCCACTTCGCCATGGAGTACCTGCCGCTCGCCAACAAGGTGCAGGAGGGCGACTTCGTGGCGCCTCCCATCACCGCGGAGGGCAAGCACGTCGTCGTCATCGGCGGCGGCGACACCGGCGCGGACTGCGTGGGCACCGCCCACCGGCAGGGGGCGGCGTCCGTCACCCAGCTGGAGATCATGCCGCGCCCGGGCGAGGAGCGGAACGCCAACCAGCCGTGGCCGACCTTCCCGATGCTCTACAAGGTCACCTCCGCGCACGAGGAGGGCGGCGAGCGGGTCTACTCCGTCTCCACCACCCACTTCGAGGGCGACGAGGACGGCAACGTCCAGGCACTGCACCTCGTGGAGGTGGAGTTCAAGGACGGCAAGCTGGAGCAGAAGCCCGGCACCGAGCGCCGCATCCCGGCGCAGCTGGTCACCCTGGCGATGGGCTTCACCGGCATCGACCGGTCCAACGGCATGGTCGAGCAGTTCGGCCTCGACCTCGACGAGCGCGGCAACGTGGCGCGTGACGCGGACTTCGCAACGAACGTCGACGGTGTCTTCGTCGCGGGCGACGCCGGCCGCGGTCAGTCGCTGATCGTGTGGGCGATCGCCGAGGGCCGCTCGGCGGCGCGCGGCGTGGACCGCTACCTGACGGGCGCGAGTGCGCTGCCGGCGCCGATCCGGCCGACGGACCGCGCGCTGACGGTCTGACGGCCCGACCGGGCTGTCGGTCCGACCGGTCCCGGCCCGCGGACCGTGCGCTGACGGTCCGCCCCACTAAACGTCCCGTACAACGGCGTACGGAACTGAACACGGCGCCTGCCTGTCCCCGACCGGACCATGGCAGGCGCCGTGGTGTGTGCGGGGGGCGAGGTGGCCGCTGCGCGGGGCCGTTCCCCTACCCGCCCCTTCCATAACCGGGAGCTCCGCCCGGACCCGGTACCGCCC
>NZ_JBSGZJ010000134.1:0-16037 GCF_053610925.1 Streptomyces sp. NPDC054847
GAACCTCGACCATCCGAAGATGGACGGGGTATCAACATATCTGGCGTTGATTTTTGGCACACTGTTGAGTTCTCAAGGAACGGACGCTTCCTTTGTACTCACCCTCTTCGGGCTTTCCTCCGGGCGCTTCCCTTCGGTCTTGCGTTTCCGACTCTATCAGATCTTTCCGATCCGATTTCCTCGGTGTGCTTTCCGGCCTTTCGGCCTTCCGGCGGTTCCGACTCTATCAGACTCTTTCGGGCCTGATTCCCGGTCAGCGGGAGTTGTCTTCGCGGCTGTTGGGCCGTTCCGACGAGTGAGACTTTAGCGGAATCCCCCGCCCCGAAGCGAATCGGGGCCGGCGTCCTTTCGAACGTGGATTCTTCATTTCGCAAAGGCGCACGAAAGACGGACGACACAGAATGCCGTTCATCGAAGTGGGTCTTACGGAATGGCTGTCCGGGGCCGACCGGGGTCGGTGCTCACGTCGGACAACTCGGAGAACACTACGGATGCCGGTACGTGATGTCAACCCGCCCCCTGACGGCCCCTGGCGGCGTACTGTTGGGCCCATGACATCGCGCATGTGCCTCCACCAGTGGTGGGCCGCCTGACGGCGGCCGGCACCCTCGCATGCACCCACGGCCGCCGCCTCGGCGGCCGTTCGCGTATCTCCCTCCGGGAGCCCGGCCGCTGAGCGCGGCGGCTTCGATCAGGAGACGGAGAACGGGATGAAGCGGATCTTCAGCGGGATCAAGCCGACAGGGCATCTGACCCTGGGGAACTACCTGGGCGCGCTGCGCAGGTGGGTCGATGTGGACCAGCACCAGGCGGACGCGCTGTTCAGCGTGGTCGACCTGCACGCGCTCACGGTCGAGCACGACCCGGCGCGGGTGCGCAGACTCAGTCGCCAGGCAGCGACTCTGATGCTGGCCGCCGGGCTCGACCCTGATCTGTGCACCGTCTTCGTACAGAGCCATGTGGACGAGCACGCGCGGCTGTCGTACCTCCTCGAGTGCACGGCCACCGACGGCGAGCTGCGGCGCATGATCCAGTACAAGGAGAAGAGCGTCCGGGCACGCGCGGCCGGGCAGAGCGTGCGGCTGTCGCTGCTCACCTATCCGGTGCTGATGGCGGCGGACATCCTGGCCTACCAGGCGGACGAGGTGCCGGTGGGTGACGACCAGACGCAGCATGTGGAGCTGACCCGTGACCTGGCGGTGCGGTTCAACCAGCGCTACGGGCACACCTTCAACGTCCCCCGGGCCACGGCCCCGCCGGTCGCGGCCCGGGTCATGGACCTTCAGGACCCCACGTCGAAGATGGGGAAGTCGCACGAGTCCGGTGCGGGCATCGTCTATCTGCTGGACGAGGCCGACGTGGTGCGCAAGAAGATCATGCGGGCGGTCACGGACAGCGGGGACGACGTCGAGTACGACCCCGGCACCCGGCCCGGAGTCGCGAATCTGCTCGAGATCCTCTCGGCCTGCTCCGGCGAGAGCCCCAAGGAGCTCGCCGGTGCGTATCGGTCGTACGGGGCCTTGAAGAAGGACACGGCCGAGGCGGTACTCGAGGTGCTGCGGCCGATCAGGGAGCGGCACGCCGAGCTCGCGGCCGATCCGGGACACGTCGACGAGGTGCTGAGGAAGGGAGCGGAACGGGCCAGGGGCATGGCCCGTCCGACGGTGGACGCCGCCTACCGGGCGATCGGACTGCTGCCGGCAGCCTGACGGACGCGGAACACGGAGAACCGCGGCGGGCCGGTCAGCCGTTGCCGGAGGCCAGTTCGCGGCTGCGGTCGCGGGCGGCCTCGAGAGCGGCGATCAGGGCCGCCCGTACGCCGTGGTTCTCCAGTTCGCGGATGGCGCTGATGGTGGTGCCCGCCGGCGAGGTGACCGCTTCCCGCAGTTTCACCGGGTGCTCGCCGCTGTCCCTGAGCATCACGGCCGCGCCGATGGCGGCCTGGACGATCAGGTCGTGGGCCTGGGCGCGCGGAAGGCCGAGCAGGATTCCCGCGTCCGTCATGGCCTCGACGAGGAAGTAGAAGTACGCCGGACCCGATCCGGAGAGGGCCGTCGCCGCGTCCTGCTGCGACTCGGGGACGCGCAGCGTCTTGCCCACACCGCCGAAGATCTCCTCGGCATGGGCGACGTGGTCGCGCGTGGCATGGCTGCCGGCGGAGATCACGGACATGCCCTCGTCCACGAGCACCGGTGTGTTGGGCATGACCCGGACCACGGGTGTGCCCGCGGCGAGGCGCTCCTCGATGAAGGACGTGGTGATACCGGCCGCCGCGCTGATGACGAGTCGGTCCGCGGTGATGTGCGGGCCGAGTTCGTCGAGGAGCTTGCCCATGTCCTGAGGCTTGACGGCGAGGATCAGGGTGTCGGCACGCTTGGCGGCTTCCGCGTTGGTGACGGGCTCGACGCCGTAGCGGGTGCGCAGTTCGTCGGCGCGATCGGCGCGGCGGGTGGTGACCAGCAGGTCCGCGGGACGCCAGCCCGCACGGATCATGCCGCTGAGCAGCGCTTCACCGATCTTGCCCGTACCGAGGACTGCGACTGTCTGGGTCATGGCTGAAGTTCACCTCGCCGGTGGGGATACGTGCGCACATCCTGTCACCGGAGGCGGGCTCGTGCCGTGGTCGTCCGAGTGTCGGTACGGGCGTTCCCCGTGGTGGCGGTGGTCAGGCGGTGCGGCGGCGCAGGGTGGCGGCGCCGAGGGCGAGGACGACCAGCGCGCAGACCGCGACGACCAGGACGTCCCGCACGAAGTCGCCGGTGACGTCGGGATGGCGCAGGACCTCGCTCATGGCGTCGACGGCGTAGGACATGGGGAGCACGTCGGAGATCGCTTCGAGGACGGGCTGCATCGTGTCGCGGGGTGCGAACAGGCCGCACAGCAGCAGCTGGGGAAAGATCACGGCCGGCATGAACTGGACCGCCTGGAACTCGGAGGCGGCGAAGGCGGAGACGAACAGTCCGAGCGCCGTGCCCAGCAACGCGTCGAGCAGCGCGACGAGGAGCAGCAGCCAGGGCGAGCCGACGATGTCGAGGCCGAGGACCCAGAGGGCGAGTCCGGTGGCGAGCAGCGACTGGATCACTGCGACGAGACCGAAGGCGAGTGCGTAGCCGGCGATGAGGTCGGCCTTGCCGAGCGGCATGGCGAGGAGTCGTTCGAGGGTGCCGGAGGTGCGTTCGCGCAGGGTGGCGATGGAGGTCACCAGGAACATGGTGATCAGCGGGAAGATGCCGAGCAGCGAGGCGCCGATGGAGTCGAACGTGCCGGGGCTGCCGTCGAAGACGAATCGGAGCAGGAAGAGCATCAGGCACGGCACGAGCAGCATCAGGGCGATGGAGCGGGGGTCGTGGCGGAGCTGACGCAGGACCCGTGCGGCGGTCGCGAGGGTGCGGGACACGGAGGGCGCGAGGGCCGGCCGCGGAAGGGTGGCGGGAGTCGGGCGGGAGCTCATCGGCGGCTCTCCTGAAGGGCGTCGGCCTCGTCCACGAGGTGGAGGAAGGCCTGTTCGACGGTTTCCGAGCGGGTGCGGACGCGCAGGTCGTCCGGGGCGTCCTCGGCGAGGATCTCCCCTTCGCGCATGAGGAGGAGGCGGTGACAGCGTTGGGCCTCGTCCATGACGTGGGAGGAGACGAGGATCGTCACTCCACGTTCGCCGGCGAGGCGGTGGAAGAGGTCCCACAGGTCGCGGCGGAGGACGGGGTCGAGGCCGACGGTGGGCTCGTCGAGGACGAGTACCTCAGGGGTGCCCAGCAGGGCGACCGCGAGCGAGACCCGGCTGCGCTGGCCGCCGGAGAGCCGTCCGGCGAGCGAGTCGGCGTGCGAGGCGAGGTCGACGTCCTCGACGGCTCGCGTGGCGTACTCGCGGCGGGCGTCGCGGTTGCGGCGGCCCGGGAGGAGGACGGAGGCGAAGTAGTCGAGGTTCTGCCGGACGGTGAGGTCGTCGTAGACGGACGGGGCCTGGGTGACGTAGCCGATGCGGGAGCGGAGCTCGGCGGCGCCGGCGGGGCGGCCGAGGATCTCGAGGGTGCCGCCGACCTTGGCCTGGGTGCCGACGACCGCGCGCATCAGCGTCGACTTCCCGCAGCCGGAAGGCCCGAGGAGCCCGGTGATGCGGCCTGACAGGACCGAGAAGTCGACGCCGCGCAGGACGGTGCGGTCTCCTCGCAGCACGGTGAGGCCGCGGGCGACGACGGCGACGCCGGAGGAATTCATCATGCGATGAATAATGCTCCCGCCGGTACGGGCCGTCAAGCACGAAGCCCGGCCGCACCCCTGTAGGGGCATGACCGGGCGTTCGTGCGTGTCGCGTCAGCGGCGCTTGGTGCGGCCCTTCGTCCCGCGGGCGGCCGGGTTGCCCGAGCGGGTGCCGCGGCGCTTCTCGTACTGCCTGAGCGCCGACTCGTACTCGGCGCGGCGCAGCTTCTCGCCCGGCGCCTCACTGAGGCAGCGCAGGGCGTACGCGATGAGCGAGCCGATGAAGCCGATCGTCTTGAGGCTGCGCAGCGAGTCCTCCGACGGCGAGCCGTCGGGACGGCGGGAGAAGCTCTCCCAGGTCTTACGGAACGCGATGGCGCTGCACACCGCGAACATCACGACGACGAGGACGTTCACGAAGCTGCCGACCTCGGCGATGGCCAGCCCTTGATAGGCGAAGCGCAGGAGCAGGGCGGCCGCGAAGGCGGTGATCAGCGAGCCGGCGGCGACAGCGGCCCGGCGCAGCCCGTACCCCCCGTCGTGGCCGACCCATGTCGTGCCGAAGAAACGGATGGGCTCGGGCTCCGGGCCGCCGCCGCTCGCCGTGGTGTTCTCGCTCTGCTCGCTCACGGGGTCGATTATCCCCGTACGCGGGCGGAGGGTCAGGCGCAGCGCCGGGCGACGTAACCGTCGCTGCCGGTCTGCACGTACGCGTCCGCCACGAACTCGCCGTTGGCGATGTTGTCCCAGATGTTGCTCGTGCCGTAGGTGCCGGTGACGGTCTCGCCGGCCTTCTGGCAGTTGATCGGGATCGTGGCGCCGTACGGCAGGATCCTGACCAGCCGGTAGTCGGTCCCCGGCCCGCTGCGCACATTGAGACGCACGCCGGGGGCGACCGGGTAGCGCTTGACCGTCATGGTGCCGACCGATTCGGCCTCGGTCGCGTCCGCCTCGGCGGCCGCGTTCCCCGCCGCTGTGTTCTGAGCCTCTTCAAGAGCCATCGGACTTCCCCCCGTTGACATGGACGATTGGTTGCGCCGCGCGCAGGCTAGCAAGCCATGGCTGGATCGCACGCATCATCGACTAGGCTCCGTGCGTCGCGCGTGCGCACCATCAGACGGGGGTGGGAGATGCCACCGCTGCGCAGCACCGGGCCGTTCCCGGAAGCGGAGCATCCGGAATATGCAGGGCAGTACCGCCTCGAAGCGGTACTGGGCAACGGCGGGATGGGCGTCGTCCATCTGGCCACCTCCGCCTCGGGTCTACGGCTCGCGGTCAAGGTCATTCATGCCGAGCACGCCCTGGACCCGGAGTTCAGAGCGCGTTTCCGCCAAGAGGTCGCCGCCGCCCGACGGGTCAGCGGCGCTTTCACCGCGCCGGTCGTCGACGCCGACCCGGACGCCGGCCGGCCCTGGATGGCCACCCTCTTCATCGAGGGCCCGACCCTCGCGGACCGGGTGAAGCGGAACGGCCCGCTGAATCCGGCCGAACTCGTGCGGGCGGGCGCCGGGCTCGCGGAGGCACTCCGCGACATCCACCGGGCGGGCGTGGTGCACCGCGATCTCAAACCCAGCAACGTGCTGCTGGCCGCGGACGGCCCGAAAGTCATCGACTTCGGCATCTCGCGTCCCACCGACAGCGATCTGCGCACAGAGACCGGAAAACTGATCGGCACACCGCCGTTCATGGCGCCCGAGCAGTTCCAGCGCCCCCGCGAGGTCGGGCCGGCGGCGGATGTGTTCGCGCTGGGCGCGGTGCTGGTCCACGCGGCGACCGGGCGCGGGCCGTTCGACTCCGACAGCCCGTACATCGTGGCGTACCAGGTCGTGCACAACGAGCCGGACCTGACGGGTGTGCCGGAGCAGCTCGTACCGCTGGTGGCGCGGTGTCTGGCGAAGGACCCGCAGGCGCGGCCGACGCCGTACGAGCTGATGGTGGCGCTGCGGGCGTCCTCGCCGTCCTCCGCGTACGACACCCAGGCCTACATACCGGCGCAGCGCGATCCCGCTCCCGGTGAGACCCGCGCGGCCGTGCCGGAACCGTCCGCGGGCTCCGAGCCGGCCGTCGACGCACCCGCCGCCGCTTCCCCCGCGCGCCGGACCCGAAGGCGCTGGGCCGTCGCCGTCGCCGCGGTCGCCGTACTGGCCGCCGCCGGCACCGCCGCCGTCGTCGTCCCGGACGACGGCTCCCCCGCCGGCGGGCGCACCACGCCCTCCGCCGAACAGCGCTTCCGCCCGTGGAACGTTCCCCTGCGGGACGGCGCCGTCTCCGGTGTCCCCGTGTGCACGGCCGGCGAAGCCGACGCCCTCTACTGCGCGGCCCCCGGCGTCGGGACCACCCGGCTGGACCCGGCGGACGGCTCGACGGTCTGGAAGACGAAGGAACGGGCCGCCGGTGACGCCGCCGCGCAGAGCGACGAGGGCCTGGCGCCCCACACCGCCGGCGGACTGCTGCACGTGGTGACGCGCGACGGTGACCGCTACCAGGCGCTCGACCCGGGGACGGGCGAGGTGCGCCGGGAGCTGGACGCGTCCGGACATCCGACCGTACGAGTCGTCGGCGACACCGTCCTGCTGGTGTCGGACGCCGGGACGGTCCGGGCGATCGACGCGACCACCGGCGAGGAGCGCTGGCAGAAGCGGCACGGCGGGCCCGGTACCCAGTGGCTGTCCGACCCGGGCGGCGACGGCCCGGCGCTCGCCGCCACGCCGTCGGCCGACGGGACCTCGACCCTTGTCAGCGCCGTCGGTCCGATGAGCGGCGAGCTGCTGTGGACCGAACGCGTGCCGGGTTCGCTGACGCCGGTACAGCTCGCCGGCGGCGTCCTGTATCTCCTCTCGGCCGGCACCGACGGCTTCACCGGCGCGGTCGTCACGATCGACACCGCGACCGACGGCCGGGCCGTGCGCGCCATCCCCCTGACCGTCCCGGTCGACCAGGCGCAGGCGACGGTCGCGGGGAGGACCGTCTACATCTCCGGTTCCGGTGGCTCGCTCTTCGCGTTGGACACGGCCCGGCCGGGTACCGACGGTCCCGAGCTGTGGCGCCTGGAAACCGGGGTCGCCCACCTTTCGCGCCCGGTCACCGACGGACGGGCGGTCTACCTGTCCGCCGCCGACGGGCGGCTGCTCGCCGTCGACGCGCGGCTCGGCAGGATCACCGGCCAGACGGGCCTGCGGATGTCCGACGACGGTTCGACCTTCTCCGCGCTGCTGCCCGCACCGGTCACCGTGGACGGGAAGGTGTACGCCAGCGCCCCGGACGGCTCTGTCTTCGCCGTGGACGCGAAGGACCCGGCGCGCTGGTGAGCGCACCGGGTCCGCGAGCAGTCGGGCGGCGGGTCAGCCCAGCTTGGACACGTCCCTGACGGCGCCCCTGTCGGCGCTCGTCGCCATCGCGGCGTAGGCGCGCAGGGCGGCGGACACCTTGCGTTCCCGCGACTTGGGGGCGTAGACGCCGTTCAGGGCCTCGCGCCGGGCCGCCAGCGTGGCGTCGTCGAGGAGGAGTTCGATGGTGCGGCCCGGGATGTCGATGCGGATACGGTCACCGTCCTCGACGAGCGCGATCGTGCCGCCGGAGGCCGCCTCCGGGGAGGCGTGGCCGATCGACAGGCCCGAGGTGCCGCCGGAGAAGCGGCCGTCGGTGATCAGGGCGCAAGTCTTGCCGAGGCCGCGGCCCTTGAGGAAGGACGTCGGGTAGAGCATCTCCTGCATGCCGGGGCCGCCCTTGGGGCCCTCGTACCGGATGACCACCACATCGCCGTGGGTGATCTCCTTCTTGAGGATCTTGTCGACGGCCTCTTCCTGCGACTCGCAGACCACGGCCGGGCCCTCGAAGGTCCAGATCGACTCGTCCACGCCGGCGGTCTTCACGACACAGCCGTCGACGGCGAGGTTGCCGCGCAGCACGGCGAGTCCGCCGTCCTTGGAGTAGGCGTGCTCGGCGGAGCGGATGCAGCCGTTCTCCGCATCGTCGTCCAGCGCCTCCCAGCGCTCGGACTGGGAGAAGGCCGTGGCGGAGCGGACGCAGCCGGGCGCCGCGTGCCACAGCTCGACGGCCTCGGCGGACGGCGAACCGCCGCGCACGTCCCAGCTCTTGAGCCAGTCCGCGAGCGAGGGGCTGTGCACGGAGTGCACGTCCTCGTTCAGCATGCCGGCGCGGTGCAGTTCGCCCAGCAGGGCGGGGATGCCGCCGGCGCGGTGGACGTCCTCCATGTAGTACGTGCGGTTCTTGGCGACGTTCGGCGCGACCTTGGCCAGGCAGGGCACCCGGCGCGAGACGGCGTCGATCTCGTCGAGGCCGAACTCGACGCCCGCCTCCTGGGCGGCGGCCAGCAGGTGCAGGATCGTGTTCGTCGAGCCGCCCATGGCGATGTCGAGCGCCATGGCGTTCTCGAAGGCCGCGAAGGTGGCGACGTTGCGCGGCAGGACGGACTCGTCGCCCTGCTCGTAGTACCGCTTGGTGATGTCGACGACCGTGGCGGCTGCGTTCTCGTACAGCGCCTTGCGGGCGGTGTGGGTGGCGAGGACGGAGCCGTTGCCCGGCAGGGACAGGCCGATGGCCTCGGTCAGGCAGTTCATCGAGTTGGCGGTGAACATGCCGGAACAGGAGCCGCAGGTCGGACAGGCGTTCTCCTCGATACGGAGGATGTCCTCGTCCGAGATCTTCTCGTTGACCGCGTCCGACATGGCGTCGACCAGGTCGAGCGTGCGCACCGTGCCGTCGACGAGCGTCGCCCGGCCGGACTCCATCGGGCCGCCGGAGACGAAGACGGTCGGGATGTTCAGCCGCAGGGCGGCGTTGAGCATGCCCGGGGTGATCTTGTCGCAGTTGGAGATGCAGATCAGGGCGTCCGCGCAGTGCGCCTCGACCATGTACTCGACCGAGTCGGCGATCAGGTCGCGGGAGGGCAGCGAGTAGAGCATGCCGCCGTGGCCCATGGCGATGCCGTCGTCGACGGCGATCGTGTTGAACTCGCGGGGCACGGCGCCCGCTGCCTTGATCGCCTCGGACACGATCCGGCCCACCGGGGCCAGGTGCGTGTGCCCGGGGACGAACTCGGTGAAGGAGTTGGCGACGGCGACGATCGGCTTGCCGATGTCCTCGCTCGCTACGCCCGACGCCCGCATAAGGGCGCGGGCGCCCGCCATGTTGCGGCCGTGGGTGACAGTGCGGGACCTCAGCTCGGGCATCGTCGCTCGCTCCTCGTGACGGGTGTACCTGCCTCGAGCGTACGCCGCCGCTCCAAGATCTGGACAGGTTGTCCGGAATGCGGGACGCCCGGCTCAGTCCTCGGTCGGCCGTTCGACGTCCTCGGTCAGGTAGCGCTGCAGCGACGGCGCCACCATCCGCACGATCTCCTCCGGATCCACCGAGGCCAGCGGCTCCACCTGGACCACGTACCGCAGGATCACGATGCCCACCATGTGGGAGGCGGCGAGCTCGGCCCGGAAGCGCGGATCCGGTACGTCCAGCTCCCCCGCCACCCGCTCCAGCAGGCGCCGCAGCACGAAGCCCCGCAGCACCTTGGCCGCCGCCTCGTGGGTCAGCGCGGAACGGACGATCGCGAGCAGGGGCGCGCGGGTCGCCGGGTTCTCCCAGATGCCGATGAAGTAGCGCGCCAGGCGTTCACCGATCCCCGCCTCACCCTGGCCGAGGATCTGCGGAAGCACCATCGCCGGTTCGAAGGAGACCTCGATCGCGGCCGCGAAGACGTCGTCCTTGGTACCGAAGTAGTGGTGGACGAGCGCCGCGTCGACCCCGGCCGCCCGGGCGATCCCCCGCATCGTCGTCTTGTCGTAACCGCGCTCGGCGAACTCGGCACGTGCCGCCTCGAGGATGCGTTCCCGCGCGCCGGGCCCCTCGTCGGCCGCCTTACGGGCGGGACGGCCGCGCCGCCTGCGTTCCTCCGTCACGGGATGCGGGATGCCGACGCCAGGTGCAGCCGGGTGAAGGCCAGCGCCTCCGCCAGATCGGCCTCGCGTTCGGCGGCGGACATGGCGCGCCGGGTGTTGACCTCGATGACGACATGGCCGTCGAAACCCGAGCGCGCGAGCCGCTCCAGCAGTTCCGCGCAGGGCTGGTCGCCGCGTCCTGGCACCAGGTGCTCGTCCTTCGCGGACCCCTTGCCGTCCGCCAGGTGCACGTGGCCGAGCCGGTCGCCCATGCGGTCGACCATCGCCATGGTGTCGGTGCGGGACGTCGCGGCGTGCGAGAGGTCGATCGTGAAGTGGCGGTAGTCGTCCTTGGTGACGTCCCAGTCGGGGGCGTAGGCGAGCATCTCGCGGTCCCGGTAGCGCCACGGGTACATGTTCTCCACCGCGAACCGCACGTCCGTCTCGTCCGCCATCCGCCAGATCCCGCGGACGAAGTCGCGTGCGTACTGGCGCTGCCAGCGGAACGGCGGATGCACCACGACCGTCGACGCCCCGAGCTTCTCCGCCGCTGCCTTCGCCCGCTGGAGTTTCACCCACGGGTCCGTGGACCAGACCCGCTGGGTGATCAGCAGACACGGCGCGTGGACCGCGTGGACCGGCATCCGGTGGTAGTCGGAGAGCCGGCGGAGCGCCTCGATGTCCTGGCTCACGGGATCGGTCCACACCATGACCTCGACCCCGTCGTAGCCGAGGCGCGCGGCGACCTCGAAGGCTGTCGCCGTCGACTCCGGATAGACGGAAGCCGTCGACAGGACAACCTTCGCATCCGGGATACGCACGACTGGTTCTGCCACGGGGACAGGGTACGGGGCCGGACTAGTCGGCAGGGAGGTGATCCAGGCGGCGGAGGATCACACCCTCGCGCAGCGCCCACGGGCAGATCTCGAGTTCGTCCGCGCCGAAGAGGTCCATCGCACCCTCCGCCACCAGGGCTCCCGCGAGAATCTGGCGGGCCCGCCCCTCCGACACGCCGGGCAGTCCGGCGCGCTGCTCGACCGTCATGGCCGCCAGCTTGGGGACCCACTCCTCCAGTGATTTACGACTCAGTTCCCGCTGCACGTACAGCCCCTCGGCCGAACGTGCAGCGCCGGTTATCCGGGCGAGCTGCTTGAAGGTCTTGGAGGTCGCGACGATGTGGTCCGGCTTGCCGAAGCGGGTGAATTCGCCGACGACCCGGGCGATCTGGGCCCGCACATGGCGGCGCAGGGCCTTGACGTCGTGCGTGTCCGGCGGGTCGCCGGGCAGCATGCCCGCGGTGAGCCGGCCCGCGCCGAGCGGCAGGGACACGGCCGCGTCGGGCTCCTCGTCCATGCCGTACGCGATCTCGAGGGAACCGCCGCCGATGTCGAGGACGAGCAGCTTCCCGGCCGACCAGCCGAACCAGCGGCGGGCGGCGAGGAAGGTGAGCCGCGCCTCCTCCTCGCCGCTCAGCACCGTCAGGGCGACACCCGTCTCTTCCTTCACCCGGGCCAGCACGGCGTCCGCGTTGGTGGCCTCGCGCACCGCGGAGGTGGCGAAGGCCAGCACCTCTTCGCAGCCCTTGTCCTCCGCGGCCTGAAGGGCGTCGGTGATCGTTTCGATGAGACGGTCGACGCCGTCGTCACCGATCGCCCCGTCCTCGTCGAGCAGCTCGGCGAGGCGCAGTTCCGCCTTGTGCGAGTGGGCGGGCAGCGGCCGTGCGCCGGGGTGCGCATCCACTGCCAGCAGATGCACCGTGTTCGAACCGACGTCGAGGACTCCGAGTCTCATGGGCGGAACGCTACTGCGGCCGCCCGCATACGCTGGACCCGTGCCAAAGACGAAAAAGGCGAAGCCGGGCAAAGCCAGCCCTCCGGAGAAGACCAAGACCGACGAGAAGGGCCTGGACTTCGCCCGCGCCTGGGTGGAGTTTCCCGACCCCGCCGACGACGAACAGGTCTTCCGCTGCGACCTGACCTGGCTGACCTCGCGCTGGAGCTGCATCTTCGGCAGCGGCTGCCAGGGCATCCAGGCGGGGCGCGCGGACGACGGCTGCTGCACGCTGGGGGCGCACTTCTCGGACGAGGACGACGAGAAGCGCGTCGCGGAGCACGTGGCCCGTCTCACGCCGGACCTCTGGCAGTTCCACGACGTCGGCACGAGCACGGGCTGGGTGCAGAAGGACGACGACGGTGAGCGCCAGACGCGGCGCTGGGAGGGCTCGTGCATCTTCCAGAACCGCCCGGGTTTCGCGGGCGGCGCCGGGTGCTCGCTGCACATCCTGGCGCTGCGCGAGGGCCGCGAGCCGCTGGAGACCAAGCCGGACGTGTGCTGGCAGCTGCCGGTGCGGCGCACCTACGAATGGATCGACCGGCCCGACGACTCCCGCGTCCTCCAGGTGTCCATCGGTGAGTACGACCGCCGCGGCTGGGGCCCCGGCGGTCACGACCTGCACTGGTGGTGCACGTCGGCGACGTCCGCGCACGGCGCCGGCGAGCCGGTGTACGTGACCTACCGCCCGGAGCTGACGGAGCTGATGGGCAAGGCGGCGTACGACGTCCTGGCCGGCCTGTGCGAGGCCCGCCTGGCGTCCTCGCTCCCCCTGGTCGCCCCGCACCCGGCCGATCCGGCCGTCTGAGACCCGCCGCAGGGCCGGGCGCACGCGCCGGTCCCAGAGGCGGCCGCCCGGCCGTGGCGAGTCGTTCAGCGCCCTCGACCCGCTGATCCGCCGCGACATGCAGGACCAGCTCCTCGAGCTCCAGAAGCGTCTGAAGAAGACCATCGTCTTCATCACCCACGACCTCAACGAGGCCATGCGGCTCGGCGACTCGATCGCGGTGATGCGCGACGGCAGGATCGTCCAGCTCGGCACCGCCGAGGACATCCTCGTCACCCCCGCCAACGACTACGTCGCCTCGTTCACCCAGGACGTCGACCGCTCCCGTGTGCTCACCGCGGGCGCGATCATGGCCGACCCGGAGACGGCGTACGGCACGAAGACGGACAGCGGCAAGGTCATGCGCAACGCCAAGGACGTGCTGGCCGCCGCGCCCGCCACGGTCACCGCCGGCACACCGATCATCGAGCTGTTCACGCCCTGCTCGACCAGTGGTACGGCCGTCGCCGTCACCGACGACGAGGGCGAGCTCATCGGCGTCGTGCCGAGGGCCCGTCTCCTCGCCGTCCTCGGCGAGCCGATGACGCCCACCGCGCCGCCGGCCGTGCCGGCACAGCCCGCGCCCGACCTCGCGAAGTCCACCGCCCCGGCGGGCGAGGCGGTGGCCAGTGCCTAGGATCCACCTCGGCGACTGGGTCGACAGCGGTGTCGAGTGGCTCCAGCGCCATCTGTCCTGGCTGTTCGACGCGATCAGCTCGCTCGTCACCGGGATGTACGACGGCATCGACGCGGCGCTCTCGGCGCCCGCGCCGCTGCTCTTCGCCGGCATCCTCGCGGTCGTCGCCTGGTGGCTGCGCGGCCTCCTCGCCGGTGTCCTCGCCTTCGGGGGCTTCGCGCTGATCGACTCCATCGAACTGTGGGAAGACGCCATGTCGACCCTGTCGCTGGTGCTCGTCGCCACCCTCGTGACGCTGGTGATCGCCGTCCCGCTCGGCATCTGGGCCTCGCGGTCGAAGACGGTCAGCACGATCGTCCGGCCGGTGCTCGACTTCATGCAGACCATGCCCGCGATGGTCTACCTGATCCCCGGCATCATCTTCTTCGGCGTCGGCGTGGTCCCCGGCATCATCGCCACGATCATCTTCGCCCTGCCGCCCGGCGTGCGGATGACCGAGCTCGGCATCCGCCAGGTCGACGAGGAACTCGTCGAGGCCGCCGAGGCCTTCGGCACCACCCCGCGCAACACCCTGCTCCGGGTGCAGCTCCCGCTCGCCCTGCCGACGATCATGGCCGGTATCAACCAGGTCATCATGCTGGGCCTTTCCATGGTCGTCATCGCGGGCATGGTCGGCGGCGGCGGCCTCGGTGGCGCCGTCTACCGGGCCATCGGCAACGTCGACATCGGCCTGGGCTTCGAGGCCGGCGTGTCCATCGTCATCCTGGCCATGTACCTCGACCGGATGACCGGTGCGCTGGGCAGCCAGGTCTCGCCGCTGGGTCGCCGCGCGCTCGCCAAGGCACGCGCCATGGCCGGCGGGCTGAAGATCTGGGACCACCGCCCGCAGCCCGCCGTCGCGGTCGTCGGCATCGTCGTCCTCGCCCTGGTCGCCGGCGGTATGGGCATGTTCGGCGGGGCCAAGACGGACACCGCCGCCGGCGCGTCGGAGATCGGCGACGGCAAGAAGGTCTCCATCGGCTACATCCCGTGGGACGAGGGCATCGCCTCCACCTTCCTCTGGAAGGAGCTGCTGGAGCAGCGCGGCTTCGAGGTGGACACCAAACAGCTGGAGGCCGGTTCGCTCTACACCGGTCTCGCCGGCGGCCAGATCGACTTCCAGACCGATGCCTGGCTGCCGGTCACGCACGCCTCCTACATGGACAAGTACGGCGACAAGCTCGAGGACATGGGCTCCTGGTACGGCCCCACCTCCCTGGAGCTGTCCGTGCCCTCGTACATGAAGGGCGTCGACTCGCTCGAGGACCTCAAGGGCCGGTCGTCGGAGTTCAAGGGCCGCATCGTCGGCATCGAACCGAGCGCCGGGATGATGGGCATCCTCAAGGACAAGGTCCTGAAGGACTACGGCCTCGAGGGCGAGTACAAGGTCGTCGACGGCTCCACCCCCGGCATGCTGGCCGAGCTGAAGCGCGCCTACGACAAGAAGGAGCCCATCGTCACCACCCTGTGGTCGCCGCACTGGGCGTACAGCACCTACGACCTGAAGAAGCTGAAGGACCCGAAGGGCTCCTGGGGCAAGGGCGACGGCGTGCACACCCTCGCGCGCAAGGGCTTCTCCGCCGAGTACCCCGAGGTCGGCAAGTGGCTCAAGAACTTCAAGATGACCGAGGAGCAGCTCACCGGTCTCGAGGCGAAGATCCAGGAGACGGGCAAGGGCAAGGAGCAGGAAGCCGTCCGCGCCTGGCTCGGGGACAATCCGGGTCTGGCCGACACGTGGGCCCCCGCCGGCAAGACCGGCAAGGCCGCGAAGGGCGGCAAGGACGAGCGTGACCGCGCCCTGAACGTCGCCTGGTTCCCGTGGGAGGAGGACATCGCCGCCACGTACCTGTGGAAGGCGGTCCTCGAGGAGCGCGGCTACACGATGAACCTCAAGCAGTTCGAGGTCGGCCCGATGTACACGGCTCTGTCCCGCGGCCAGATCGACGTGCAGTTCGACGGCTGGCTGCCGACCACGCAGAAGAAGTACTGGGACAAGTACGGCGACAAACTCACCGACCTCGGCTCCTGGTACGGGCCGACCTCGCTGGAACTCGCCGTCCCCTCGTACGTCGACGGCGTCGACTCCCTCGACGACCTCAAGGGGCGCGGCGGCGACTTCGAGGGCCGGATCGTCGGCATCGAGCCGGGCACCGAGACCATGAACATCCTCAAGAACAAGGTCCTGCCGGACTACGGCCTGGCGGACGAGTTCGAGGTCGTCGACAGCTCCACACCGGGCATGCTCGCCGAGCTGAAGCGGGCGTACGCCAAGAAGGAGCCGATCGCGGTCATGCTGTGGACCCCGCACTGGGCCTACAGCGAGTACGACCTCACCAAGCTCGCGGACCCGAAGAAGTCCTTCGGCGAGGGCGACGAGATCCACACCGTCGCCTCCAAGGACTTCCCGAAGCAGTACCCGCAGCTCACGAAGTGGTTCAAGGACTTCAAGCTCAGCGAGAAGCAGCTTGCCGGCCTGGAGAACGAGATCCAGAAGCAGGGCACGGGGCACGAGGAGGAAGCCGTGAAGGCCTGGATGGAGAAGAATCCGGGCATCGCGGACGAGATCGCACCGCAGTAGCCGTCCGGCCGCCTCCGCCCGGACGCTCCACCGAAGGGG
>NZ_JBSGZJ010000135.1:0-15973 GCF_053610925.1 Streptomyces sp. NPDC054847
GCGCGGCACCGGTCCTCGAACGGTCAGGCGCAGTACTGCTGCTCCTTGCCGATGGAGCGGTACATGCAGTCCGAGTTCTCCAGCAGTTGGAGCACCGCGTCGCGGTTGCGGCTCGTCTCGCGCTCGATCACCTCGTCGGGCGGGTAGAAGCCGCCGCCGCCGAAGCCGGCCGGGTACATCTCGAAGGTGTACCCGAAGATCTTCTGACTGCCCCACAGCCAGTCGTCGATCGAACCGTCGGTGATGTAGAGGTCGCTCGACTGCTCCGCGGTGTAGCCGTTGCTCGCGGCCATCTTCCGTCCGACCGCGGCGAAGGCGTCCCGGTCGTCCTGGGTCATGCCGGGGGCGGTGTCGGCGTTGGTCCAGCCGAACGGCCAGAGCACCAGCTCGCTGTACGTGTGGAAGTCGATGCCCGTGGCGATCTGCTGCTTGCCGCCGACCACGCGGCTGCGGACGAAGTCGGCGACGACCTTCACCTCGGGGGCGGACTCGGCGGCCCTGCCGCGGTAGGTCTCCGAGCTGGTCGAGCCCGAGGAGCCGCCGCAGCAGCCCCACTTGTAGTTCCAGTTGCGGTTCATGTCCGTGCCGACGTACGAGGAGCCGGAGTTGGGCTGCCGGTTCTTGCGCCAGCTGCGGTAGGAACCGGTGGCGATGTCGTACTCGCCGCCGTCCGGGTTGAGGTCCGGGACGATCCAGATCTCGCGGCCGTTCACGGCGCCCGTGATCCGGGAGTCGCTGCCGTAGTCCTCGCCGAACTCGCGCAGCAGGTAGAGCGCCATTTCGACGGTGAGGTGCTCGCGGGCGTGCTGGTGGTGGGTGAAGAGGACCTCCGGCTCGTTCTCGTCCGTGGCCACGTTGTCGCTGATCTTGATGGCGACGATGTCCCGGCCCTGGTAGCTCTTGCCGATGACCCGCTTGCTCATGATGTTCGGGTGCTGTGCCACGCGCTGGTTGATCGCGGCCGTCATCTCCGCGTAGTTGTGGTAGCGGGAGTCGGCCGACGGGAAGTCGAACGGCTTCACGTCCGCCGCCGTGCGGTGCCGCGGCGGCGCGGGCAGTGCTTCGAGGGTGTGTCCGAGGGCGCGCAGCCGCCGTGCCTCCGCGGCGGTGGCGCTGACCACGACCGTGTGGTCGTCGGCCTCGTCGATCGACACTCCGGTGCGGGCGATGGCGGTGCGGTCGGCGACGGTGTCGGGACCGTGGATCCGGTACTGCCTGATCTGCTCGTCCTCGGCGGCGGCGGGTGCCGGCCGGTCCGGTGACGGTGCGGCGCCGGCGCTGATGGGCGCGGCCACCGCGAGCGCGAGGGCGGCCGCGAGGGTGGCGGCCTTCCTCCGGTTCGCACGTATGCGAAGTCGCATGCTGTCTCCTGGGTGGGGAGTTGTGGGGGGTGCTCAGGTGCGACGTGCGGGTCTGTGCCGGTGTTCGAGCACATCGTGTCGGCGTGACATGCTCGGGTCAAGGAAAGCTTCGGCCGTTCCTCACAACCGCCGGATCGGCACTGCCCCTTGCGCGATCACCCGCGCGGCGCTTTGGTGACAGCGATCACCTGGGACGAGTGGAAGGCGGCTGTGCCATGGCAGGCACCACCGAGCAGGACGCGGACGGGACCCTGTCCGTACCGCGCGAGTCGAGCTGGAAGTACATCGGGCCCGGGATCGTCGTCGCGGCGACCGGCGTCGGGGCCGGAGACCTGGTCGCGACGCTCATCGCGGGCAGCAAGTTCGGATACACACTGATGTGGGCCGCCGTCATCGGCTGCGTCGTCAAGATCTCGCTGGCCGAGGCGTGCGGACGCTGGCACCTGGCGACCGGGCGCACCCTCTTCGAGGGCTGGCGGTCCCTCGGGAAGTGGACCACCGTCTACTTCGCCATCTACGTGGTCGTCTGGGGGTTCGTCTACGGGGCCACCGCGATGTCCTCCAGCGCGCTGCCCATCGTCGCCCTGTTCCCGGACGGCCCGGGCCTCAAGGTGTGGGCGGTCCTCACGGGCCTGATCGGCCTGGTCTTCGTCTGGTTCAACCGGTACGCCGTCTTCGAGAAGGTCATGACGGTGCTCATCGGCATCATGTTCGTGGTCGTGGTGTACGTCGCGATCCGCGTCACGCCGGACATCGGCGCCGCGTTCGCGGGCCTGGCCCCGGTGCTGCCAGACGGGTCGCTGCTCTACACCCTCGGTCTGATCGGCGGTGTCGGCGGCACGATCACCATGGCCGCGTACGGCTACTGGGTCAACGCCAAGGGCTGGACCAACACCGGCTGGATGAAGGTCATGCGCCTGGACAACCGGGTCGCCTACATCACCACCGGCGTCTTCGTCGTCGCGATGCTCATCGTCGGCGCCGAACTGCTGCACGCCTCGCACCTCGCCCTCACCAAGGGCGACAGGGGGCTGATCGACCTCGGGGCGATCCTGGAGGACAAGTACGGCGCGGTGACGGCCAAGCTGTTCCTGGTCGGCTTCTTCGCCACCTCGTTCTCGTCCCTGATCGGCGTGTGGCACGGCGTCAGCCTGATGTTCGCCGACTTCGTCGAGCGGCTCCAGCTCGACCGCAAGGGCGTTCCCGTCGACAAGGGCACGGTCGAGGAGGTGGCGGCCGGCCGGAAGGAGCGCTCGCTGCCGTTCAGGGCGTATCTGCTCTGGCTGACGTTCCCGCCGATCACGCTGCTCTTCCTGGACCAGCCGTTCGGCCTCGTCGTCGCCTACGGCGTGCTGGGCGCGTTCTTCATGCCGTTCCTGGCGCTCACCCTGATCTGGCTGCTCAACTCCTCACGCACTCCCGCCGAGTGGCGCAACGGCGTTCTCAGCAACGTGATGCTGGCCGCGGCGGGCCTGCTGTTCGTCGTGCTGTGCGTCCAGCAGGTGCGGGAACTGCCCTGGTGACGTACCCGTCCGCACGGAGGCGGTGAAGCACCGACCGGGCCGTACCACCGGGGGAGCGGCGGTACGGCCCGGTACGGGGACCATGGGTTACGGCAGGTTGTGGACGTGCGGTCCGACCGCGTTGGACCAGGCGTTGCCCGCCGTCGCGTCCCAGTTGGTGGACCAGGTCATCGCGCCCCGCAGACCGGGGTAGGTCTTCGCGGGCTTGAACGAACCGCAGTTCGTGCCGCGGGTGAGGCAGTCGAGCGCGTTCTTCACGATCGACGGGTCGACGTAGCCGCTTCCCGCGCCGCGGGTGGAGGCCGGGACGCCGAGGCCGACCTGGGAGGCGTCGAGGCCGCCCTCGAGCTGGATGCAGGCAAGCGCGGTCAGGAAGTCGACCGATCCCTGCGAGTACACCTTGCCGTCGCAGCCCAGCATCGAGCCGCTGTTGTAGTACTGCATGTTGACGACGGTGAGGATGTCCTTCACGGCCAGCGCGGTCTTGAAGTACTCCGTGCCGGTGTTCTGCATGTCGATGGTCTGCGGCGCCATCGTCAGCACCAGCGACGAACCCGCCTTCTGCGACAGCTGGCGCAGCGCCTTGGTCAGGTACGTCGAGTTGATGCCGTGCTCCAGGTCGATGTCGACCCCGCCGAAGCCGTACTCCTGCATCAGCGCGTAGGCGCTGTTCGCGAAGGCCGTGGCGGACGCGTCACTGTTGATGGTGACGTTGCCCTTCTCACCGCCGACCGAGATGATCACGGACTTGCCCGCGGCCTTCTTCGCGGCGATGTCCGCCTTGAAGTCGGCGACGGATGCGTATCCCACCGCCGGGTCGAGGTTGAAGACGATCTGGCCCGGTGTGGTGGTGGAGTCGGCGAACGACACCGCGATGATGTCGTACTGCGCCTGCACGTCGCGCAGCTTCTGCACGGTGGCGCCGTTGTTGAAGTTCTGCCAGTAGCCCGTCAGCGCGTGCTTCGGCACCGCGGGGTTGCCCGGGTTGCCGCCCGTCGGGCCGGTCCTGCCGGTGACCGCGGCCGACTTGGCCGATTCGCCCGCCGTGTTCGTGGCCGTGACCTGGAACTGGTACGAGGTGTCCGCGGAGAGGCCGGTCACCGTCGCCGACGTACCGGAGACGGACTGGACCCTGGCGCCGTCACGGTAGACGTTGTAGCCGGTCGCGCCGGAGACCGCGCCCCAGCTGAGGGCCACGGAGGAAGACGTCACCGCGCCGACCGTGGGCGCCGCGGGCGCCGACGGGACCACCGGGTCCGGGTCGGTGCCGCCACCGCCGTCGGGGCCGAAGACGTTCACGTCGTCGGCGTAGTAGGCGGCCTGGCCGTACCAGCCGTGGGTGTAGACGGTCACC
This sequence comes from Streptomyces sp. NPDC054847, assembly GCF_053610925.1. Lineage (NCBI taxonomy): Bacteria > Bacillati > Actinomycetota > Actinomycetes > Kitasatosporales > Streptomycetaceae > Streptomyces > Streptomyces sp. NPDC054847. The sequence continues at coordinate 4,239 of NZ_JBSGZJ010000135.1, forward strand.
GACGTGGTGTTGGCGCCCGTGGTGAAGGACGTGGTGAGCTTCGTCCAGCTGCTGCCGCCCGGGGTCCAGGTGGACACGTCCGTCGTCCCGGTGCCGCTCGCCCCCAGGTACACGTAGCTGCCCTGCACCCACGCGCTCAGCGAGTACGTCGAGTTCGGCCGGACCGCGACGCTCTGCGAGCACTTGGCGTTGTCCTGGCCGGCGGGCGTCGCCTTCAGCGCGGAGGCGCCGCTGTGCACCGGGGAGGAGACGGCGGCGCCGCTGCCGCCGGAGCAGGACCAGTTGGTGAGGCCCGACTCGAAGCCGGCGTTCTTCGCGACGTTGACGTCGGCGGCCTGCGCGGTCCCGGCGGTGCCCATGAGCGTCAGCCCGGTGCCGACCGCGAGCGCCAGGCCGGCGCCCAGGGCCCTCCTGCCGGATCGCGCCGGGCGGTTCCAGGACGGACCCGGCCATCTCCGTGAGCGTGTGGTGCGGTCCACTTGCGGCCTCCGGTGGGGGAGTTGGGGGGTGGGGATGGGGCTTGCGGACGGTGGCCACCGTTGGGCGTAAAAACTGGTCCAGACCAATCAGGTTGTCAAGACCTCTGGCAGTGATTGGTCCCCGGAACGGTGTTCACTGCCCGGGTGGTGGTGGCTAGAGTGCTCATGCAGGAACACGGAGTAGCGAGCACCAGCAGCAGGAGCACGGAGCAGTAGGGATCTGCGGCCGCCGGACACCCCGGTGTCCGGAGCTGAACGGGGAACGAGCGTGCCGACCGCAATAGCAGTCACCAGCGCCGACCTGGTGCTACCGCCCACCGATCAACAGACGCCCACCGCCGCCCTGCTCCACCCGCCGGACGAGGTGCCCCTCGACGCCGCACTCAGCGACATGAGCGTCCTGCTGGAGCAGCACGGTTACGTCGTCGGCCTCTACCCCGCCTCGCTCCCCGCCGCCCACCAGCGCCGGCTGCACACGGTCCGCGCCGTGCTGGAGAGCGACCGCATCGCCCTTCTCAAGCTTGACCTGCCGCCGCTCGGCGTCGCCGTACTCGCCCGGCAGCTGAGGCAGCTGTCGATCTGCGACTTCGGCGCCGGGGTCATCGCCTCCGCCGCCCGGCTCCTCTCCCACTACATCTACGCCGGCGCCCTGCTCGGCTCCGTCGCCAGGCTCGACCGCATCCCGGTGAGCCTCACCTCCCACGCCAGGTCGTGGATGCCGGGCACCCAGTTCGGTGTGCTGGCCGGCCCACGGCCCCAGATGGTCAAGGTCGGCGGGGGCGGCCACCTGGCAGGGCCCGACTTCGCCACGCAGCTGATCCTCGCCAGAGGGCAGCTCCAGTCGGAGTGGGTGACCGGCACCCTCGCCCCGGCCTGGCGCGTGCAGCAGCTCCACGAGGTCCCGCTGCCCGAGGACTCGGCGCGCTGGTGGGGGACGGGACGGCTGATCGAGTTCGCCGCGTTCCTCCCCGACATCTCGGTCCTCTACCAACTGGTCTCATCCGTACGGCGAGAGGTGTGCACATGGTGCGGCATCCAACTCATCGGTGACCGCTGCGGCTTCTGCTCCGCCCCGCTCACGGCCGCCTCGAGCCGCACCGGGGCGACCAGGGCGCTGACCGCGGGGTCATGAACGGCCACCACCGGCTGCCTGCTGTGACCACCACCCCGGCGGCCGCCTCGGCCGCGTCGCCCACCGCACCGACCGCCCTCGCCGTGCCTGTTGCACCCGCACCGTCCGCCCCATTCGTCCCACGTCATCGAACGAGGTCGTCCCACCCATGAATTCACGGCAGCGCCGCGGCGTTCTCCTGATTCTGCTCTCGGTCGTCTGCGGCATCGCCGCGTTCGCCGGCGTGCTCACCGTGATCGCCGACGTGAACTCGAAGGTCGGACCCGAGACCACCGCCTACCGCGTCAAGAGCGACATAGCCCCCTACACGCCGCTCGACGCAAGGCAGTTCGAGAAGGTCTCGATACCCGAACGCTGGCTGTCCCGGAGCGCGGTGACCGACCTCGGCGTACTGCGGGGCAAGATCGCCGTGACGGAACTGCGCAGCGGATCACTGCTCCAGAGCGACATGATCGTGCAGAAGCCGGCGCTGGAGAGCGGCCAGCAGGAGATCGCCATCATGATCGACGCGGCGACCGGCGTGGCCGGAAAGATCCGGCCGGGGAACCTGGTCAACATCTTCGCCACCTTCGCCGCGCAGGACGACTCCGGCACCGACCAGTCCCGGCTCATCGTCGCCAACGCCAAGGTCATCGACGTCGGGGAGCTCACCGCCCTCGAACGCAGGAGCGGCGACCGTACCAACACCCCCCGCGAGGCGGTGCCCATCACCTTCGCGCTGAACACGGCCGATGCCCAGCGCGTCGCCTACGCCGAGTCCTTCGCCGAACATGTGCGCCTGGCCCTGCTGCCCGACGGGAGCCCCACCACCCTGCGGCCCGGCGACGGCAGCTACGACCTCTCAGAAGACAAGAACAAGTGAGGGCCGGATGACGACGCGTATCCTCCCCGCCGTCGGCGACCCCGACGCCGCCCGGTCCGTCGTGAGCCTGCTGGGCCGGCTCCCCGACGCGGAACCGGCACCGCCGGTCGGCGACTCCACCTCGCTCGTCGACATGCTGGCCCGGCTCGCCGCCGAGTCGCTCGACGAACTCCCGGAAGTCGTCCTGGTCCACGAACGCATCGGGCCGCTGCCCGCCCTCGAGCTGATCCGGGACGTCGCCCTGCGCTTCCCGGCCGTCGGCGTCGTGCTCGTCACCGCCGACACCAGCCCGGGCCTGTACTCGGCGGCCATGGACTCCGGCGCCCGCGGCCTCGTCGCCCTTCCTCTCGTGTACGAGGAACTGGCGCAGCGCGTCCAGGCCGCGGCCGGCTGGGCTGCGGGCGTACGCCGGCACCTCGGCCACGGTCCCGAGGCGGCGTTCGGCGGCCCGGGCGGCACCGTCGTCACCGTGAGCGGCGCCAAGGGCGGCGTCGGCACGACCGTCACGGCGATCCAGCTCGCCCTGGCGTCGGCGGCCTCCGGTCACTCCGTCGCCCTCGTCGACCTCGACCTCCAGGGCGGTGACGTCGCCTCGTACCTGGACGTCCAGTTCCGTCGCTCCATCGTGGACCTCGCCGCCATCCGGGACATCGGCGCGCGGGTCCTCCAGGACGCCGTCTTCAACCACGAGACGGGCGTGGCCCTCCTCCTCGCCCCCGCGGAGGGCGAACGCGCGGAGGACGTCAGCGACCGCCTCGTCCGGCAGACCCTCGGCGCCCTGCGGCAGCGTTACGAGACGGTGGTCGTCGACTGCGGCACCCAGGTCAACACCGCCAACGCCGCCGCCATCGAGTCGGCCGACACCACTCTGCTGCTGACGCTGCCGGACGTGGTGACCGTACGGGCCACCAAGCGGATGGTGCGGCTCTGGGACCGGCTCCAGATCCGCAAGGCGGAGGAGACGATCACCGTCGTGAACCGCCACACGCGGACCACGGAGATCCAGCCGCAGCTCGTCTCGAAGATCACCTCCACGAGGGTGGCGCGCACGGCGATCCCCGCCAATTTCAAGGAGCTCCAGGGCGCCGTCGACGCGGGCCGTATGCAGGACCTCGAGGCCAAGTCCTCCGTCAAACAGGCCATGTGGGCCCTCGCGGGCGAGCTCGGGCTGGTCAAGGACGTGCAGGGGGACACGAAGCAGAGCCGCTTCGGGGCCGGACGCCGGCACGGGCGCACGAAATGAAGACGCCCGCCCCGCGCATACGGGACGACCGGGGCCAGTCGGTGATCGAGTTCACCGGCATGGTGCCGATCATCCTGGTGACACTGGCCGTCCTGTGGCAGTCGGCACTCGTCGGCTACACGTTCGTGCTCGCGGGCAACGCGGCGGACAAGGCGGTGGCCGCGGGGACGCGGGCGGAGGGCGGCGGCGCGGCGGCCTGCGCGGCGGCAGCGGAGGAGGACCTGACCGGCGGCTGGTCGGCGGCCGTCACGTGCGGGCCGGACGGCGACCTGTACAAGGCCGAGGTCTCCTTGGAGGTGCCGCTGCTGTTCCCCGGCGTCAACCTCCCGATCACGGTCAAGGGCCGGGCGGGCGCGGCGGCCGAGTGGAGGGCCGAGCCATGAGACGCCGGGACCTCCGGGACGACCGCGGCCAGAGCGCCGTCGAATACGGCGGCTGGCTGTTCCTGCTGCTCTTCGTGATGACGATCGCGGTGCAGGTGGGCCTCGCCGTGTACGCGGCCCAGCAGGCCGGCACCGCGGCCCGCGCGGCGGCGCGGGTGGCCGCGCAGGACGAGGCGACGACCAGTCCCCAGGCCGCGGGGCAGCAGGCGCTCAGCTCCTGGCTCGACGCCTCCGTCGCCACCGGCCGGGACGGCGACGCGGTCACCGCCGACGTGACGGTCACCATTCCCGGCGTGGTCCCCGGCATCAGCTTCGGCACCGTCACCAAGTCCGCCACCATGCCCCTCGACAGGGAGTCGACACGATGAGCCTGCGCGCACGCATCCAGCGCATCGACGGCCCCGAGCCGGCGAACGGCCAGAGCGAGGAGAGCCGGCTCGTCGGCGTCTACCGGGCCAAGCTCCTCGAGGAGATCGACCTCGCGGAGATGTCCACCCTCGCCGCCGCCGAACGCCGCGTCCGCCTGGAGCGCGTGCTCGGCCACATCATCAGCCGCGAGGGCCCCGTCCTGTCGACCGGCGAGCGCTCCCACCTCATCAGGCGGGTCGTCGACGAGGCGCTCGGCCTCGGCATCCTCGAACCGCTCCTCGAGGACGCGTCCATCAGCGAGATCATGGTGAACGGCCCCGAGCAGGTCTTCGTCGAACGCGACGGCCGGCTCGAGCAGCTGCCGCTGCGGTTCTCCTCCACCGAGCAGCTGATGCAGACCATCGAGCGCATCGTCTCCACCGTCAACCGCCGCGTCGACGAGGCGAACCCCATGGTCGACGCCCGGCTCCCCAGCGGTGAGCGCGTCAACGTCATCATCCCGCCGCTCTCCCTGACCGGCCCGGTGCTGACCATCCGCCGCTTCCCGCGCGCCTTCACCCTCCAGGAGATGATCGGCCTCGGGTCCCTCGACGAGCACATCCTGCTGCTGCTCGCGGGCCTGGTGCGCGCCAAGTTCAACGTGATCGTCTCCGGCGCGACCGGCACCGGCAAGACCACCCTCCTCAACGCCCTGTCCGGCCTCATCCCGGACGGCGAACGCATCGTCACCATCGAGGACTCCGCCGAGCTCCGGCTCCAGCAGACCCATGTGATCACCCTGGAGTCCCGCCCCGCCAACGTCGAGGGCAAGGGCCGCATCACCATCCGCGACCTCGTACGCAACTCCCTGCGCATGCGCCCCGACCGCATCATCGTCGGCGAGGTCCGCGGCGGGGAGACCCTCGACATGCTCCAGGCCATGTCGACCGGCCACGACGGCTCGCTCGCCACCGTCCACGCCAACAGCGCGGAGGACGCGCTGATGCGGCTCCAGACGCTGAGCTCCATGTCCGAGGTCGAGCTCCCGTTCGTGGCCATCCACGACCAGATCAACAGCGCCGTCGACGTCATCGTCCAGCTCACCCGGCACGCGGACGGGGCACGCCGGATCACCGAGATCGCCGTCGTCGACTCGTACGGCCGCGAGGACTACCGCTTCGTCACCGTCTGCCGCTTCGAGGCGGAACCGCCGGCCGGGGACGGGCGCGTGCACGGCAGGTTCCGGTACTTCCCGCTGCCCCGGCGGGTCGCGGAACGCCTCTACATGGCGGGCGAGGCGATCCCGCCCGCCTTCGGCGTCGGCGAGTCGCAACTGGAACTCGCCACCCGGGTGCCACCGGGCCTGAGCCCGGTGCCCGACCCACGCACCGGCCACTCACCGGAAGGGCACCGCCCGCGATGAACCTGCCCCTGGTGACCCTCGGCGTCACGCTGCTCGGCTGCGTACTCGCCGTCCTCGGCGTGCGCTCCTGGTCGGTGGGCCAGGCACAACGCCAGGCCCTCGTCGACCGCATGTCGCAGTCCGGACCGCTCGCCCTCGAGAGCGGCCGCCGGCGCCGCTTCGCGGGAGTTGACCGCAGGCTGCGCGGCACCCGGCTCGGCCGGCGCATCGAGCGGAACATCTCCGCGACCGGCCTGGAACTGACCGCCGGGGAGTACGCCGTCTACGTCGTCGCCGCCCTGCTGGCGCTCTACTTCGTCGTCGGCTCGGTCTTCGCGCCCTTCTTCGGCCTGCTCGCCGTCCTGATCGGCGTCTGGGGCGCGAACGGCTTTTTGAACTGGCAGCGGGCCAAACGCACCGAGGCGTTCATCAGCCAGCTCCCCGAACTCACCCGGGTACTCGCCAATGCCACCCAGGCCGGGCTCGCCCTGCGCACCGCGATCGGCATGGCCGTGGAGGAGCTCGACGACCCGGCGCGAGAGGAGCTGCGCCGCGTCGCCGACCAACTGGCGCTCGGCCGCTCCCTCGACGACGCGCTCGGCGACCTCGCCGAACGCCTCCCGTCACGCGAACTCACCGTGCTCGTGTCCACCCTGATCCTGTCCAACCGTGCGGGCGGCACCATCGTCACCTCACTGCGCAACCTCACCGAGACCCTGGAGGAACGCAAGGAGACCCGGCGGGAAGTCACCACCCTCCTCTCGCAGGTCAAGGTCACGGCGGTGGCCGTCCCGGTGCTCGGCCTCGGCTTCCTGCTCGTCATCAACGGCATGCGGGACGGGGCACTGGAGGACATGACCGGCGCACTCGGGGGCCGCGTCGCCGTACTGGTCGCGGCCGGGCTGTACGCACTCGGCTTCATCCTCATCAACCGGCTCACCCGCGTCCGCATCTGAGACCTGACCAGAAGGGAGGAGACCCACATGCTCGGACTGGCCCTGGCCGCCGTGACCGGCGTCGCCGTCGTCGGCGTCTTCCTCGGCATACGCATGTACCGGGCGGAGGCCAAGCTCCCCGGCGACCTCGCCATCGCCCTGGAGGTCGGCGCCACCCGCACCAGCTATCCGGGCATGGCCATCGACCGCCTCGGCATGCGCTGGGCCCCCTCGGTCCAGCGCCTGATGGGCCCGCGCCACGTCGACCGCGTCCGCCGCAGGCTCGACATGGCCGGCAACCCCGGCGGCCTGACGGTCGACCGGTACGCGGCCCGCCGCGCCGTCTACGGGGTTCTCGGCGGGCTCGTCGCCTTCGGGATGCTCATGAACGGGCAGGTCGTCCTCGCCGTCCTGTTCCTGTTTTACGGCCTGTTCTGGACGGACGTCCTGCTCCGGGCGGCCATCGCCCGCCGCCGGGACGACATCGAACGCACCCTGCCGGACTTCCTCGACGTACTGGCCGTCGTCGTCTCCGCCGGCCTCGGCTTCCGCCAGGCCCTGGAGCGCGTCGCGGAGAAGTACGAGGGCCCCTGGTCGGACGAACTGCGCATCACGCTCCGGCAGATGGACATGGGCATGGGCCGGCGCGAGGCCTTCGAACAGCTGCGCCGCCGCAACGAGTCGGAGCAGGTCTCCATGTTCGTCTCGGCGCTCCAGCAGGGCGAGGAACTGGGCGCCCCCATCGTCGACACCCTGATCCAGATCGCCAACGACATGCGCAGGACGGACGCCCAGAACGCGAGACGGAAGGCGGCGAAGGCGGTCCCGAAGGCGACGCTGATCGTCACGAGCTTCATGCTGCCCGGCACGATGATCCTGATCGTGGCGGGCTTCTACTACGCGGCCGACGTGGACTTCGGCGCGATCTTCGGAGGCTGACGGGTGAGGTTGCCACGGTGAAGGGTTCACGAGCGATTCGACCAACGGTCTTCGCTCACGCAAGCGAATGTGGGAGATTCTCCTCGGAGGCCCGGCGTAGCCGGGGGACTCCATGGAGTGATCAGCGGCGAGGGAGGCCGGACCGACATGAACCAGCGGTCCGTCGAAGGGGAACGAGGGGTACGCCATGAGGGACTTCGGCCTGCACAAGGTCGCGGCTGCGATCGGACTCCGCCGGGACGGACTCCGCGACGATCGGGGGCAGGGGTCGATCGAGTACGTCGGGATCACGATTCTGGTGGTGGCGATCGTGGTGCTGCTGCTGAACACGAACATGGGCGCCGAGATCGCGAACACGTTCACCGAAAAGATCAATTCGGTTCTCGGCGGTGGTGGCGGCGGCTGAGCTTTCCTGGGCCGGACGATAACGGCCAGGCGACCCCGCTCTACATGGCAGCCGTGGTCGGCCTTCTCTTTCTCGTCCTTGTGTACCTGGCATTCGGCCAAGCCGATGTGACCCGCAACGGCACGCAGACCGCGGCCGACGCCGCCGCCCTGGCAGCGGCCCAGGATTCCAGGGACCAGCTTGAATTGACGGCCCTCATCGAAGACCTGGAGCTCATCCTTGACGGCCGGTTGCCGACAGACACCCCGGACGGCTGCGCGCGTGCGGCCGACTTCGCCGCCCGGAACGAAGCCGTGGCCGGCAGCTGTACGCCGCTGAGCGACGGCCGATGGGGCTTCACCGTCAACGTCGAGTCCGGGGAGTCGATGGGCGACAGCATCATCGAGGGAACCGGCAGCAAGCACGCCACGGCACGTGCCACCGCCGTCGTGGAACCACGCTGCACCTTTACGCCTGGGGAGAGCGTGCCCACGCAACCCGGCGAAGGAGACGATGCCGACGAGCAGAAGCCCTTACCGGGCAAGCTGCTCTGTGACTCCGACGAGTGGGTCATCGACCCCGAAGAGCCCGATTTGCTGCCCGACATGGCAGACCTTTTCACCGTCCGACTGGCCGAGGACTGAGCCGATGAACGCAAAGGAACAGGATTGATGAGCAAGCGGCGTATGAGGAACAGGCGCCGGGCTGCGGCAGCTGTGTTGTCGTCCGCCTTGATCCTCACTCTGTCGGCCTGTGGCGGTGGCGGCGACGAGGCGAACCCGAAGGGTTCGTCGTCATCAGCACCCACCGGATCCAAGGGTGAAGACAAGGCCAGTTCCACACCGGAGTCGGCACCCAGTACACCGAGCGAGCCCATCGCAACGGTCAAGGGCGACAAGGGGGTGGAGATGTCCGTGTTCTCGGCACGAAGGGACGAGGGCGGCTTCTTGACCCTGGACGGCGTCATTAAGAACACCGGGGCGGAGCAGTTCACCACCCCCGTCCAGTGGAGCGGCTTGGAGCAGTCCGTCGCAGCTACCGGTCGCTCGTTTGCCGGCATGACCCTTGTCGACTCGGCCGGTAAGAAGCGGTACTACGTGCTGCGCGACACGGACAACCGACCCCTCACCACCTACGCATACCGCACGCGTATGGAGCCCGGCGACTCCCTCACCTTCTTTGCCCAGTTCCCCGCGCCACCGGCGGGCACCACACAACTCGCTCTCCAGTTCCCCGGCTTCCCCAGCACCACGATCGAGTTGTCCTGATGCGCCCCGCGACCAGGACCACCGTGACCGCCGTCGTCCTCGCCGGGGCGCTTTCCGCCGGCCTTCTCGCCGGCGGCAGCGCCTTCGCCGACGACGGCCCCTACGCGGCGCCGCCTGCCGAGGCGCCCGTGAAGGTCGACGCCAACGACTCGGACCTGAAGCTCCCCGAGGGCGCGACGCTGGCCGACCCGAAGGTCATCGACATCAAGTCCGTCGTCGAGGACATCAGCGGTGAGGAGCGCCGCGAGGAGACGAACTCGGACATCAAGTTCGCCCTCCAGGCCGAGGTCCTCTTCGGGAAGGACAGCGCCAAGCTCTCCGGCGAGGCCACGTCCCGCATCTCGGCGATCGCCGCCGAGATCAAGAAGCAGAATGCCAAGAAGATCCGTGTGTTCGGCTTCACGGACGACCTCGGCACCGAGGCGCACGGCGACAAGCTGTCGAAGGAGCGCGCCGACGCCGTGCACAGCGTGCTGTCACAGCAGTTGAGCGCCGAGGGGATCACGTACGAGATCCGGGGCTACGGCGAGGACTATCCGATCGCGAGCAACACGTCGGAGGAGGGCCGCCGGAAGAACCGCCGCGTCGAGGTGTCGTTCCCGAGGGAGTGAGACGGTCACGCTCAGTGCTGCGCCTCCGCGCCGCGCGTACCGTCCGAGCACCGGGCAGGTGAACGCCCCTACGGTGCCGGGCGCGTCAGGACGGAACGGTGATCGTGAGCGTGACGCCCCGCCGTACCCCCCACCTCGCCAGGGCCCCCGCCGCCGCCTCGAGCACATGGCGGGCCCGCGGTCGCGGCAGGCCCACGCGGCCGGGGGGCATGGTGCGGACGCTGAGGACGCGCAGGTCACGGTCGAGGTAGGCCACGTCGATGGTGAAGCGCATCCCCACCGAGTGGACGCTGCCGCAGGGGGTCAGGAGCATCGCGCCCTCGATGCCGTCGCGGCCGAGGAGGCCGCGGCGCCGGGCCCGGTACGTGGCGGCTATCTCGACCTCGGCGACGGGACGGCCGTCGACCGTCAACGTCCCTGTTCCGTCACGCCATCGGCGTCCTCGTCGCATGGCCTCCACCGTAGTCGCGTCCGGCTTACGCTCGGGGCGTGGACGCAGCGCTGATCGTCGTCGCCGCCCTGTGGGGTGCGGGCGCCGGCCTGCTGTGCCCGCGGGCGGCGTACCGGCTGTCCGTGGGGGCGGGCGAGCCATGGCGGGACGCCTGCCCGGCGGGGCACGTGTACGCGGGGCCGGGGCGCGGGTGGCTCGGTGGCGCCTGCTGCGCGGCTCCCGTCCCGGCGCGGCTCGCGGCACCGCTCGTCACCGCGGCGGCCTGCGCCGTTCTCGCCGCGGCGACGGGCGCGCGGCCGGAGCTGGCGGCCTGGCTGATGCTGGCGCCGTTCGCCGTGCTGCTGGCCCTGGTCGACCTGAGGGTGCGCCGGCTGCCGGACCGGCTGACGTTGCCGCTGGCCGGCGCGGCCGCCGCCCTGCTGGGGGTGGCCGGGCTGTCGCCGCGGGCCGGCGGGGCGTGGGCCACGGCCCTGCTGGGCGGACTCGTGCTGGGCGGCGCGTACTTCGTGCTGTTCCTGATCCACCCCGGCGGCATGGGGTTCGGGGACGTGAAACTCGCGCTCGCGCTCGGGGTCGTGCTCGGCTGGTACGGCTGGGGCGTGCTCTTCGCGGGCGCGTTCGCCGGCTTCCTGTTCGGCTCGCTGTACGGGCTCGGGCTGGTCGCCCTGCGCCGCGCGAGCCGCCGGAGCACGATCCCCTTCGGGCCGTTCATGATCGCGGGGGCGCTGGCCGGTGTCGTCCTGGGGGCGCTCGCGGCCGTCTGAGCCGCTGCGAATACGCGCGACACGGCGGCCCGTCGGCGCGCAGAATCGGCCCATGGATGCCATCGCGAAGAAGCCCGTCAACATCACCGAAGCCCTCGCCTCCTTCGACGACGTCTACAGTCCGCGCATCGTCGCCCGTATGAACGACTACGACGTCCGCATCGCGCACACCCTGGGCGACCATGTGTGGCACGTGCACGAGGACACGGACGAGTTCTTCCTCGTCCTCGACGGGCGGTTCGACATCGCGCTGCGCGCGGCCGACGGCACCGAGTCCACCGTCGAGCTGCGCAAGGGCGACACCTTCGTCGTACCCAAGGGCACCGAGCACCGGCCCACCTCGACCGGCGGCTCCGTCCTGATGTTCGAGCCGTCCGGTACCAGCTCGACCGGTGACCGGCACGAGGGCGAGCTTCCCGGCAACGTCGACAGCACGACCGGCCATGAGCTGACCTGACGAGGAGGGCGGCGCGTCACGCGTGCGGCCCGACCGCCACGGTGCCGACGGTCAGTTCGGCGCGGCCCTCCAGGGC